>JANNUY010000398.1:0-4948 GCA_031414155.1 Acidobacteriota bacterium | reverse complement strand
CATAGACACCGAGACTGAGCAACTCATTCAGGCCGCGATTGACCGCGTGATGCAGGGGCGAACTTCGCTGGTCATCGCACACCGACTCTCGACGATACAACGCGTGAATCAGATCATCGTGCTGCACAAGGGCGAAGTGCGCGAGCGCGGCGATCATCAAACGTTGCTGGCACAACGCGGACTTTATTACCGGCTCTATCAGTTGCAATACCAAGAGCCGAAAGTGGTTTCACACAGCGCCGCGCACGCCGCGACGGATTGAGCGAAGATGGATTGAACGAATAAATTAGAAGCGCTGATTGACAATCAGGGAAAGCGGTTTGTAAGATGCCTGCGCTTTCGAGCAAGGCGATTTTGACAGCATTTCTCAGTACTTCTTGCCTCATCAATGTTGTGACTGTAATCGTTTCGCATCGGGCAATAAGCCGACTTAGCTCAGTTGGTAGAGCGACTGATTCGTAATCAGTAGGTCGCCGGTTCAAATCCGGCAGTCGGCTCCATTTTACTAATCCTGACAACCCTGCACATTCGCGCGCGTGAATCTCATACTCACATGAGCCAGTTGGCCTGATCCCCAACGGGAAGGCTTCGTGGCTGTTGGTCCCCGCGAAAAAAGCCCCTGCAAAAATTAATTACGGTTGATGCCACCATCAAACCACCCCAAGAGTGGGACTGGCATCAACAAATATTACCGACAGCATAAAAGACGCTCACACAGATTACACACACCCTGCGTCCAACGGTCGGAAGACCATTACTTGACCATCAGGCCCCGCATTGCCAAACACCGAGGCGGCATAACGCCACCCGTTGTCTGATCAGGAGTTATCGCTATGTTTGTTCTTAGGGGACTGTCCCAACATCCTGTTACGTCCATAAATATCGTGAAGAAAACCGTGAAGAAAATCATGACGAATCGCTTCTCTTTCTTGCGCACCCAAACGGGCCGCATTGTCGCACTGGCTGCGAGCTTGGTTTTGGTGAGCGCCGCGCTGACCTGGTCAATCAACTACGCTAAATCCAGTTCTGCCAAATCCAGTTCTGCCGAACTAGAGGAGCAGCCTCAGGCAACGCTAACCGCTAAGACCAACGCGAATCGCATGGCGACGCGGACGACCAATGCCTTTGACGTAGCTCAAACTTGCACAATCAATTGCGGCGCGACAGTCCCAGCTTCTAGTACGATCAACACGACGGTCAGTTTTCAGGGCACGGCCACGGCTACAGGATGCGCAACGATTCCGACGTTTGAATGGAATTTCGGCGATGGCTCCGCCGTTTCGACGCAACAAAATCCTTCGAAGGCTTATGCCGCAGGCGGAACCTATAACTGGACGCTGACGACGCGCGCGGGCAGCGGTGCCACCGGCATAGACACCATCGTGGGCGGCTTTGGCGAAGGCAATCCGGCGCTGCAATCGCCGTTCGGCGTGATCCTGTCTATCGTGCGCGATCCGTTGGGACGCGGCCTGTTCGTCGTTGATCGCCTGAACGACACGTCTTTCATTCGCTTTATCAATACGACGGCGGCTCCGGTGACGTTATCAGGCAAGACGATTCCCGCCGGAGCCAATCGCTTTCTCGCAGGCGGCGGACTCGATGCGCTGGGCGACAACGTCAAGGGCAGTCTGGCCGATCTCGGCAACGTCTCGGGCCTTGGCGTCAAACCCGATGGCAACTTGCTGTATTTCGCCAATTCGCTCGACACGATCATTCGCGTACTGAATATCGGCACAACCGTGACGACGGTTGGCGCGGGTAACGTGGACGTAGGCAATGTCAGAACCTTTCCGGTCAGCGGCTTGACGCTCGGCGTCAACCTGGGCCAGCTCACAGTGACACCGGGCGGCGATTTGTATGTGTGCGATGCAACGCCGGGCGTCAACAAGGTGTTGTTGATTACGGCGTCAGGCGCGGGTTCGACCTTTGCGGGCAATGGCGTAACGACCCAGGAAACCCTCGCGTTTGCGCCGGGTTTGGCCGTCAACACGCCGTTGATTACGCCGCGCGCAGTTGAAGTCAACGGCGCTGACGTATACATCGCCGACACCGGACATGGCCGCGTAATTAAAGTGACAGGTGGCAACGCGACGCTGGTCAGCCAATTTTCGATTGGTTCTGGTTCGGGCAAAATCACCGTTGCGCCCTTCGATATTCCGCCGTTTCCTTCGGGATTGGCGTGGTTTAGCGGTGCCCTTTACATCGCCATGGGCAACTCGCAAAACGTCGTGCGGATGAATGGCAGCACACCGACCATCGTGGCGGGCGCAAAATTCGTATCGTGCGAATATACCACCACGAATTGCGGCGACGGCGGCGCAGTCGGCAGCATGCAGTTTTCGTTTAACGGCAGTTCGAGTTCGGCGCAACAGCCCATCGCAGGAATGGACGCTGATGCCAACGGCATTTATCTGGCCGATCAGGCGACGCCCAATCGTGGTCGCGTAAGGTTTCTGAATTTCGGCAACTCGTCCGCCACGGTAAACGGCGTTTCGGTCGGCGCGGGCAATGGCGACACGATCGCGGGTAATGGCGCAGTGACGCCGTTTAATAATGGCCTAGCCTCAAGCGCAGGGATTGTTTCACCGAGCGGCGTCGCGCTCGACCCCAACGGCAATTTGTATTTCGCCGAACGCACCGGAGGCCGCGTGCGCTTCGTCAATCGCAGCGCCAACCCGGTCACGCTGTTTGCCGGAACCGAGTCAGCCCAAACCGTACAGCCGGGCCGCATTATCACGGTCAACCGCGATTTCAACACGGGCAACACCGCCATCGAAGGGCCGGTGATTCGCACCACCATGGATAACCCGCAAGGCCTGTTCGCCACGGCCAATGGCTTGTATATCGTAGATTCGCAAGGCGGCCCTTCGGTCAGAACCACGCCGACCGATCCGGCGGTAACGCTCAACAAAACGCGCACTTCGCTGATTCGCTTTTTCAATACTTCAGGCGCGAACGTGACGTTTTATCCGAACGCGAATTCGCCCATCGTGATTGCGCCGGGCAACATCGGCACGATTGCCGGAGGCGGCACAAGTTCGCCTTCTATTGCGCCAGAAGGTTTCGCCACTGCCATGGTGATGGCGGCGGCGAGCGATATTGTGGTGGCGGCGGACGGCACGATGTATATCGCCGACACGGGCAACAAAAAGGTACGCAAGATTGCGCCTGCCACCGGTACGTCTTCTTCGCTGACGCTGCCCACGGGCGCGAAACAATACATCGGGTTGGCGCTCGATACGCCAGGCCGTCTTTACATCACCAATTTCGACGACAGTCAGTTGTTGCGCGAGACGGCAGCGGGCAGCGGTTCGTTTGCGCGGATGGATGGCGGCGGCCTGAATAGTCCGCGCGATGTGGTGGTGGACGCCGACGGCAATGCCTTCGTCGCCAACAGTCAGGTCTCAGCAGCAGCGCCGGGCGCGAATGCCAATCGGATCATGCGCGTAGCAGCCGCAGGCGGCACGGCGACGACGATTGCGGGCGGCGCAAGTTCGGGGTTCGCAGGCGATGGCGGACTGGCGACCAGCGCGCTGCTTAACGTCTCGCCCAGCAATCCGGTTTATACGGCAGGCCAGCCGCAAAAGAACGCCCCCACGCTGACCGGTATGGTGCGCGAAGCGAGCAGTGGGCAAATCATTTTCACTGACACGGTGAATGAACGGCTGCGCGTGTTGAGCGCCGCCATTACCACCTGCACCCAAACCGGCTCCATCACGATTGCCGGCTCGAATCCGCTGCCCACCTTGAGCAGCATCTCGCCTAACACGGCGCTGACCGGCGCAGGCTCACAAACATTGACGCTGACGGGTTCGGGTTTCGTGCCTTCATCGGTCGTGCGTTGGAACGGCGCTGACCGTCCGACGACCTTTGTCAGCGGCACTTCACTCACCGCGCAAATTCCTGCCTCTGACATTACCAGTGCGGGCACGGCGCAAGTGACGGTGTTCAATGCCGCGCCGGGCGGCGGTACGTCAGGCTCGCAATCGTTCACGATTACTGCGCCGAATCTGGTGCCGACGTTGACCAACCTTAGCCCCAACAGTGCGGCGGAAGGCAGTCCGGCGTTTACGCTAACCGTGACCGGCGCGAATTTCGTGAATGGTTCAGTCGTGCGCTGGGATAGCAGCCCGCGTCCGACCACCTTTGTTAATGCAACGCAATTGACGGCGCAAATTCCGGCGTCTGACTTGGCCGGTGGCGCGGGCACGGCGCAAATCACTGTGTTCAATCCGGCCCCGGGCGGCGGCGCTTCGACCGCGTTGTCATTCACGATCACGACGTTTAATCCATCGCCGACGATTTCCGGGTTGAATCCGGGACAGGCCAATGCGGGCGGCGCAGCCTTCACGTTGACGGTGAACGGTTCAAGTTTCGTACCGAGTTCCGTAGTGCGTTGGAACAGTCAGGATCGTCTGACGACCTTTGGCAGCGCTTCACAGTTGACCGCGCAAATTTCTGCGGCAGACATTGCCAGCGTAGGCTCGGCAGCCGTCACCGTCTTTACGCCTACGCCGGGCGGCGGCGTGAGCGGCACGTTAAATTTCTCGATTACGCAAGGGCCGAATCCGTCGCCGACGCTGGCGAGCATCAACCCGACGACGACCCCGGCGGGCGGCGCAGCGTTCACGTTGACGCTCACGGGCACCAATTTCATCAGCAGTTCCATCGTCCGTTGGAACGGCTCTGACCGCGTTACGACGCTCGATAGCGCCACGCAAGTGCGTGCGCAAATTACGGCCAGCGACTTCGCCAGCGCAGGCTCGGCGCAAGTCACGGTCTTTAATCCGGCTTCATCGGGCGGAGGGGGCGGCACGTCGAGCGCGCAAACCTTCACGATTACGGTGGCTCCGAACCCGACGCCGACGTTGGCGAGTTTGAATCCGGGGTCGGTCATTTCGGGCAGCGCGGCTTTCACGCTGACGCTGGCCGGAACAGGCTTTATTCC
>JANNUY010000397.1:0-7602 GCA_031414155.1 Acidobacteriota bacterium | reverse complement strand
CGACGACGACGATTGCGGGCGGCACTTCGGGTTTCGCCAACGGAACCGGCAGCGCCGCGCGGTTCAACGGCCCGGCAGGCGTAGCAGTTGACCGCAACGGCAACATCTTCGTGGCGGATTACGGCAACAACCGCATTCGTATGATCGCGCCTAACGGATTCGTTTCGACTGTCGCGGGCAGCGGTACTTACGGCACGAGCAACGGCGTAGGCGGCAACGCCCAATTCGCACGCCCCAGCGGTGTCGCAGTGGATAACGCGGGCAACATCTTCGTGCTGGATTCAGGCACAAACCTTGTGCGCAAGATTGATACGGGACGCTATGTCTCGACGCTGGCAGGCCAATATAACGGTTATGCCGACGGGCAAGGCGCGAACGCATTGTTCAGTTTCAGCGGCGCGGCTCCGCAACTCACGCTCGACGGCGAAGGCAATCTCATCATCGCCGACTTTTTCAACAGCCGCATTCGCAAAGTTACACAAGACGGTGTGACATCCACTATCGCGGGCGGCGGCGAGGGCGACGGCCCGGCGTTGCAAGCCGGATTCTTTTTCGCCACCGGCATCACGCGCGACCGCAACGGCGATTATCTGATTGCCGACTGGCACAACGCTTCGATTCGCAAATGGACGCTGTCAGACAACCAAGTCAGAACGATTGCCGGACGCACCGGCGTCGAAGGCTGGCAGGACGGCCCCGCTTCGCAAGCCATCTTCACGCGCCCCGGCGCAATCGCGGTCAACTCGCGCGGCGAAATTTTCGTGAGCGATTATTTCACGCACACCATTCGCAAGCTCGGCGGTTTCGTCGCGCCGACACCACGCCCCTCACCGACGGCCACTGCGACGCCTACGCCGCAACCGACGGCAACACCTACGCCGACCGCGACACCTACGCCGACCACGACACCTACGCCGCAACCGACAGCGACACCTACTCCTACGCCGACCGCGACGCCGACTCCTACGCCACCGCCCAGCGGAGGCGCGAACCTGTTGGCGAATCCGAGTTTTGAATCGGGCGACGTGACTGGTTGGAGGTTGCAAACGTGGTACATCAGCGGTGGCGGAGCGAAAATTACGACTGAATCAGCGTTTGTTACCGACGGGCAATATGGGTTGCAATTCATCGCCAACGGACGCCGCCTACTCGATGCCTGCTTTCAGGACATCGTGCTGGCTCCGGGCGATTACACGATGAGCGCGGACGTAGCGCCCAGCATCGGCACAGTGGTGACGTTAGGTGCGCAATTTTTGAACACCAGCATACCCAACACGGTCGTCGCTTCTGGCCCCGGCCAGAACACGCGCCTCGTGCTGAACTTCACCGTGACGGATGGCAACAATCCGGTAAGGCTTTATTCGCTGGGCAGCCAGAGCCGTTATGTGCGCAGCAATTACGGCGTAGATAATTTCACGCTCGTGCGACGTTAAGGAGCGCGCTCGTCACGAGCGCAAAATAAAAAAGCCGCGCAGGGTTCCTTTTCCCTGATTTCTCGTAATGCGAGTGATGAGGAAAGAGGAACGCTGCGCGGCTTTTTTTATAGCCCACAAGGATGCGGGCGTCCCCAGAGTTCCCAGGCTATTTCAACCGTGCAGGCGTAGGCGCGGGCTGCGCCTTTTGCATCTCGCGCGCGACGCGTTCGCATTCGCCCATCACGCGCAAGATGTTTTCGCCCAGCAACTTTTTCACATCGCTGTCACTGTAACCGCGCCGCAATAACTCCAACGTAATCACTGGACATTTCGACACGTCTTCCATACCGAGCGGCACGCCGTCAATCGGCACGCCGTCGAGATCCGCGCCGATGCCTACGTGGTCAATGCCTGCGGTTTTGATGATGTGAATGAAATGATCCATCAACACTGACAGCGGCGTCTTGTCGAATTTCGGTTGCGTAGCCCGCCACGCTCGCAACTCTTCATTCATCTTGGCTGGATCGTTCGGATAAAGCGCGCGCAACTCTTCGGTCTTCGCGCGCGAAGCCAGCGTAAGTTCAGCCTTGCGCGGATCAATAAAGCCGTCGTAAAAATTCACCATCACGACGCCGCCGTTTTTGGCGATGCCACGCAGCGTTTCGTCATTCACGTTGCGCGTATGGTTCGCCACTGCGCGCGCCGACGAGTGCGAAGCGATGATCGGCGCTTTAGTCACGGCCAGCACATCGGCCATCGTCTTATCGCTGACGTGCGAAATGTCCGCCATCATGCCGAGCCGGTTCATTTCGGTGATGACGGCTTTGCCGAAATCGTTGAGGCCGTCGTGGTGTTTGACGTTCGGATTTCTCAGATCGGCTTCAGAATCAGCCCAATCATTCGTATTGGTATGCGTCAACGTCATATAACGAATGCCGAGTTGGTGATACATCCGCAATGCGTAAAGACTGTCTTCGATGGCGTGGCCGCCTTCGATGCCCATCAGGGAAGCGATCTTGCCGCGCTTGACGATGCGCCGCACGTCGTTCGCCGTGAAAGCCATTTCGAAAGTTTCAGGATGCCGCGCGACTTGTTCATAAACGACGCCGATCATATCCAGCGTACGCCGCGCCGCGCCGCCGCCTGCGCTCGGAGCTTTGTTGACGAACTCTTTGTCTACGTAAACGGCGAAGAACTGCGCATCGAGTCCGCCTGCTCTGAGGCGTTTGATGTCGGTATGCGTGCGCAACGAGCCGTCCGCTTTGACGCCGTTGTCGGCAAGGTCAAAGCCGTTGTCTAAAATCTCTGACGTTACATCGTTATGCGTATCAATCACGATGGCTTCACGGTGCAACTTTTGCGCGCGCTTGAGCAACGCGGCTTCGTCAGTGCTTTGCGCTTGGGGTTTCACGGCAACGAAACACAAAGCGGCGATAAATAAACACAGTGAGGTAAGCGATAAACGGGCAGCGAAAATTTTCACGAGTGGTCTTTTCTCCTGATTGAAAGTGAATTGAAATTAGCGCGTGCAGCTTATGCGCAAGTGCATTTTCGTGCAAAATTGCGTAAGCTCGCGCTGCCTATTTTTTCAGAAAGCAAAAACAAAATGATCTCATTCAAATCCCTTTCAATGTTGTTTCTATGCCTGTGGGGTTCATCCAACGCGCTGGCGCAATGGACAACGCAAGACGTAAAAACGACGGCCTCCTTGCGCGGCCTCAGCGCCGTCAATGAAAAGGTCATATGGGCGAGCGGCACGAACGGCACGGTCTTGCGCACCGTTGACGGCGGCGCGACGTGGCAAGTTATTCAAGTGCCCGACGCCGGCCAGCCCGACTTCCGCGACATCGAAGCCTTCGACGCTAACACGGCTTTTATCTTGAGCATCGGCAACGGCGCGGCTTCGCGGATTTATAAAACCACCGACGGCGGCAATACGTGGTGGCTGTCTTATCAAAACACCAATGAACAAGCCTTCTTCGACGCCATGGCCTTTTGGGACAAAGACCACGGACTGGCGATGAGCGATCCGGTCAGTATTGCTGGAAAAGGGCGCTTCCTGATTCTCACGACTGATGATGGCGGCAAGTCGTGGCGTTCGATAGAAAGAACCGCGATGCCCGAAGCCCTCGCGGGCGAAGGCGGCTTTGCGGCGAGCGGTACGTGTTTGATTACGCAAGGCAAGCGCAACGCCTTTCTCGTATCGGGCGGCAACACGGCGCGCGTCTTTCGTTCGTCGGATCGCGGCAGAACATGGCAAGTGAGCGATACGCCCTTGCGCAAAGACGGCACGGCGGCGGGCGCTTTCTCAATCGCCTTCAAAGACGACAAGGTCGGAATGATCGTCGGCGGCGATTACCAAAAACCCGACGACGGAGCGCAAGCCGCCGCCCTCACGCAAGACGGCGGCAAGACGTGGACGCTGCTTAACGAACAACCTTACGGCTTTCGCTCGTGCGTCGTGTGGGCTGACGGCGTATGGGTCGCGGCGGGTACGTCAGGCACTGATTATATGTTGGCAGCACATTCGCCGTGGATCGGTTTGGGACGCGGTAAATTTAACAGCGTGCAATTCGCGCAAGGCATCGGCTGGGCCGTCGGCCCCGAGGGCCGCGTAGGAAAATTCGTCGGTAAACTGAAATAACGTGAAGGAATTGATGATGAAACAAAACCAGCTATTCGCAACCGTATTCGCAGCAATTGGCTTGTGTCTATTGCTCGCTGACGCCAACGCACAAGCTCCCGCGCTCGCACCTGAAATGCTCAAAGTCACAGGTTTGCGCGAACGTGTGACAGTGCGCCGCGATGAACGCAGCATTCCTTACATCGAAGCCGCCAACGATCACGATTTATATTTCGCGCAAGGCTTCGTCACGGCGAGCGACCGCTTGTGGCAGATGGATTTGCTACGACGCAACGCGCGCGGCGAACTCGCTGAAATTTTCGGCAAGGTCGCCGTCAACGAAGACATACGCCGCCGCAAGCTCGGCTTTGCCAAGTTCTCTGAAGAACTTGCCGCCAAAATGACCGGCGTGGCGCGCGACGTGAATCAGGCTTTCGCCGATGGCGTGAATATGTATATCGCGCAACAAACTGAAGCTACGCTGCCCGTAGAGTTTCGCATTCTCAAATATGCACCGCGCCCGTGGACGTCCGCCGACTCGCTGGTCATCAGTTTTATGATGATGGAAAGTCTCTCGACCAGTTGGCAAAACGATGTGATGCGCGCGGCAATGGCTGACCTGCCCGCCCCAATGTCTGCAAAGATGCGCGATGAGTTGCTGATGGAATTCACGCCGCTGGATACGCCCGTCGTCGGGAACGATGGGGTGAAGGGGCGCAAGAGTGAAAGGATGAATGGCATTGCAAAAGCATTGCCCGTAAGCCGTGAAATGATTGCCGCGACCTTAAATGATGAAGCCGTGCGCGAACGTTCGCTGGCAATGGTTGGATTGCACGCCGAAGGCTTAGCCGCGAGCAACAACTGGGTCGTGAGCGGCAAGAAAACGGCTTCGGGCAAACCGCTGTTGTCGAACGATCCGCACCTCGCGCCTTCGATTCCGAACATCTGGTATCTCGTGCATCTGAGCGCGCCCGGCGTGCGCGTAGCGGGCGTGAGCATCCCCGGCATCGCCGCCGTCATCATCGGCCACAACGACCGCATCGCGTGGGGCATGACCAACCTCGGCCCCGACGTGCAGGATTTATACAAAGAAAAATTTGATGGCAATCGCTACCTGACGCCTGCCGGTTGGAAAGACGCAGAGATTCGCACCGAACTAATCAAAGTGCGCAAACAAGCGGCCAGCCCTGAGACTGAAACCCAAGAGCAACAAGTGATCGTCACACGCCACGGCCCAGTGATTCTGGAAGAGAACGGCGAACGCTATGCGTTGCGCTGGTCGCTCTATGACACCGCGCCCGACACGATCAACGCCTTTCATCAACTCAACCGCGCGCGCAACTGGGCTGAGTTTCAAGGCGCGCTCAAGCTGTTTGCCGGAGCGACGCAAAACTTTGTTTACGCCGACGTAGACGGGCACATCGGTTATTACGGCGCGGGCAAAATTCCAACGCGCAAAAGCGGCGACGGCAGCGTGCCTTACGACGGAACCAACGACGATGGCGAATGGATGAGCTACATTCCGTTCGAGCAATTGCCGCATATATTCGATCCGCCCTCTGGCCTCATTGCCACCGCCAACTCGCGCGTCGTAGGCCGCAGCTATCCCCACTTTCTGACGCACGCCTGGTCTGCGCCTTATCGCCAAAAACGCATCAACGATTTGCTTGCGGCAAAAAGCAAAATCACGATTGAAGACTTTCGCACCGTGTTGGGCGATACGTATGCAATCGGCGGAATGACCTTCTTAGGCGGAGTAAAAAAGCTTTTTGGATTTCAATCTGGAAGCAGCAATTTGCTCGCCTTTTCTCTTGATCATGGAAATTGGGATGGCAAAGTAACTCCTGATTCACGCGCGGCGCTACTCGTACACGAATGGCGCGACGCTTTCTCAAATCGCATCTTTAAAAGTGCGCTGGGCGAAGAAAAATTCAAACTCTATCGCTGGACGAATCGCCACGCGCTGCTTGACCGTATCGTTACTGAATGGCCCAAACGTTGGCTGCCAAAAGACGCGAAGGATTGGCAATCGGTAGTGACAGAAACACTTGCCGAAGCGCGCAAAAACCTGACAGACCGTTTAGGCACTGACGAAACCAAGTGGACGTTCGGCAACGGCGTGCAAGTAAAACTCGCGCATCCGTTAGCGAACGCTCCGCTCGTAGGCAATCAATTCAAAATCGCGCCGTTCGGACAAACCGGCAACGGTTATGTGGGCGGCATCGGGCCTACGGTCAATGTCGGGCCAGCGGTTTCGATGCGACTCATTGCCGATCCGTCGAATTGGGACAACTCACAACACGGCATTCCCGCCGGACAATCAGGCGATCCGAAAAGTGTGTTTTATACCGATCAACTCAAAGACTGGCAGCAAGTGACGCCCAAGACGTTTCCGTTCACGAAAGAAGCGGTAGCGAAAGCCGCGAAGCAGACGTGGCAAATGACGCCCTGAATTCAACGGCACTTAATATCTGTCTTTAATTGATTGGCAGTATCTGAATCGTCGTCGTCAAAACCCATGTGTTCGACGCCGCGAGTTTTATACATCAGACAAAGGTCAGCCAGCTTGCCGATGGGCGTCACGTTGCCGCGCAAGTAAAGTCTTGGCACTTGCTGATATTTGGCAGGCACATCGAATTCGACGGGTTCGCCCTGACGCCAAACGCGCCATTCTTCGCGTTGCAACTTGCTCGTACCGATTTGCAACGTCACTGCTTGCGCCGTTGTGAGCGACGGATGAATGCGTACCCACCAACCGCTTTTCGTTGCGGTGCTTGCACCAGTTTGTGTTGCTGGCGTAGTCGGCGAGGGACTAACCGGTGTCGTAGCAGATGCAGTATTCGCAATGGTTGCGGCAGGCATAGGTGTTTCAGAATTCGTCGCGGCTGGCGGTTGGCGACGGGCGAAACAGGCGCACAGCGTAACGGCAGCCAATAAGCACAGGGACATGCGGGAGATGGAGTTCATAAACAAATCCTTTCAAGTGGGGTTAAAGTGGATGGCGGCAATCACGCTTATTGCCAGCCATAGGTTTTTTACTGTGGCTGATTATGTCACGGCGTTCGCAGACTAAGAAGGCAGCGGCTTGATGATTAAAGCAGCAACTCAAAGCTGGAAAAGTTGGACGGGTCTAGCATTGGCAGCCATACACGCTGTCACGCTGGCTGGATTGATATGGGCTAAAGAACCGCTTCCTCAATACGATCCCTGTTTTGTTGCTGATAAACCTTTCCCTAGTGAGTGGGAAGGAGACCTTGCTGGAGTATCAGTCATCGCTGGACGGTCATTTCACCTGGCTTACGAGAAGCCGCTGCTTCAATTTCTGATGATCGCTGATCTTCCCGGCGAATTGTTGGGGCTGCTATAGCATTCAAGATAATTGATTTTGAAAAAAAGCCCAGCATTTAGGCCTTTGGTGAGCCGTCCGCATCAAGTCCGAAGAGCGCCAGAATCTCGGCTGGCCGGTCGGCGAACTTGATGAGTGCAGCGTCTACTTTCTCGACCAGCGCGGTGAAGTCGGGAAAGTGATGCAAATGCGTATCCTGCTCTTTGATCTTCTTCCAG
>JANNUY010000396.1:0-2500 GCA_031414155.1 Acidobacteriota bacterium | reverse complement strand
CGCCGAAACCCTCGATGAGTTTCGCGGCGCGCATCGTTACAACCTGATGGATGAAGGCTTTCGGCGCTTCAACGCCGCCGTGCCGATGCTCGCGCAATGGGACGATCACGAAGTCCGCAACAACTGGTTTCCCACACAGATTCTCGACGACCCGAAATACACTGAGAAATCCGTAGACCTGCTGGCCGCGCGCGGACGGCGGGCGTTTATGGATTACATGCCGTTGCGCTTTGATGCGAATGACCCTGAGCGGATTTATCGGGCCTACAATTACGGCCCGCTGCTCGACGTGCTGATGCTCGACGAACGCAGCTATCGCGGCGTCAATTCGTCGAACAACCAAACGACGATGAGCGACGCGACGGCCTTTCTCGGCACGGTGCAAATGAACTGGATCAAGCAACGGCTGCTGAATTCAAAGGCTACGTGGAAGGTGATAGCGAGCGATATGCCGCTGGGCTTGATTATTCGAGATGGCCGCGAAAACTTTGAAGCGGTCGCCAACGGCCACGGCGCGGCGTTGGGGCGCGAACTCGAAATCGCCGAGTTATTGCGTTTCATCAAACAGCGCAAAATCAAAAACGTAGTCTGGTTCACCGCTGACGTACACTATTGCGCCGCGCATTATTACGATCCGGCGAAAGCGCGCTTTACCGACTTCAATCCGTTTTGGGAATTCGTCGCAGGGCCGCTGAATGCGGGCACGTTTGGACCAGGCGCATTGGACGATACGTTTGGGCCGCAACTGAAATTCACTGGCATTCCGCTGGGCATGAAACCAAACCGTTCGCCGAAAGACGGCTTGCAATTTTTTGGCGCAGTCAAAATTGACGGCAAGACGGCGGCAATGGCTGTGAGCCTGCACGACCTGACAGGCAAACAGCTTTATCGCGTCGAGCTACTGCCGCAAAAGTGAAAGTTATGAATCTCAAACCTCAAATCTCGAATCTCAAATTGGCGGCGTTGTGTGTCGTCGTTTTTTGCGCGGCATTGGCTTATGCCCCCATCCGCACCAACGCCTGGGGGCAACTCGGACACGAACTCTCAGGCCGCGCTGCCGCAATGGCTTTGCCTAACGAGATGCCCAAGTTCTTCCGCAATGCCAAAGACCAACTGAGTTATCTCAACCCCGAACCCGACCGCTGGAAATCGCGCGAC
This sequence comes from Acidobacteriota bacterium, assembly GCA_031414155.1. Classification (GTDB taxonomy): domain Bacteria; phylum Acidobacteriota; class Blastocatellia; order RBC074; family RBC074; genus JACPYM01. Next base: position 1,342 of record JANNUY010000396.1, on the reverse strand, counting down.
GAATTGAATATTGATCGCGGCATGGACAGTGCCGCTGCGCCGGATCATTTCATTGATCTTGAATGGGCACCCGAAGCCGCGCGAAAAGCGCTCAATCGTTATGACTACACGCTGGAGCTAAACAAAGCGGGTCGCCGTCCGACCAACGTAGGCTTTTCGCCCTACAAGATGCTTGAACTCTTTCAGACCCTGCGCATTGAGTTCCGTCTGTGGCGCGCTGAGAAAGACGGACGCAAACGCCGCTGGATCGAAGAACGCATCATCAATGACGCAGGCACTTTGGGGCATTACGTCAGCGACGCCGCCAACCCGCATCACACGACGATTCATTACAACGGCTGGTCGGGGGACAATCCGAAGGGGTACGCGGTGTTCACGCGCGAACCAAATCAGGGCATTCATTACCGCTTTGAAGAACAATACGTGCAATCGCACATCGGCCTCGCCGACATTGCGCCGCTAATCGCTCAGAAACCGCGCGTTTATGACAATGCCCGCGAAGCCATCTGGCAGCACATTCGTGATTCGAACAAGCTGGTTGAACCGCTTTACATTTTGGACAAACAGCAGCCGTTCAATGACAAGACGACTTCGGCTGAACACAAGAAATTCGTAAGCGAACGGCTGGCAAACGGCGCGCAAATGCTGCGCGATTTGTGGTGGACGGCGTGGGTGACGAGCGACCCGCAAGAGACGCAACGCATCACGCCGCCACAACCGCCCCGCACCAACCAATAAATGTAATGAAGCATCCGTCTATTCTGGATAAACGTCGCGCCGCGCTCGCCGTAATTGATATGCAGGAAGCCTTTCGCCCAATGATCGAAGGCTTCGCCGCTTATGCCAAACGCATCGCGGTGTTGGCGCAAGCCTGTCGCATTCTTGATATACCGATCATCGTGACTGAGCAATATCCCAAGGGCTTGGGGCGCACGGTGACAGAGATCGCTGCGCATTTGTCCGACGGTTGGCAGCCGCTCGAAAAGCTCACGTTCTCGGCGTGCGGCCTACAGGAATTCGATACACAACTGCGCGAACGCCACACCGAGCAAGTCATTGTCTGTGGCATCGAAGCCCACATTTGCGTCAGCCAAACGGTGCATGATTTGTTGCGGCTGGGTTATCAGGTACACCTCGCCTCTGACGCCATCGCCGCGCGCCTGCCACACAACCGTGACGTAGCCTTACAAAAAATGACGAGCAGCGGCGCAGTGATGTCTTCGGTGGAAATGGCAGTATTTGAATTGTGCGGAGCGGCAGGTACGGATGAATTCAAGCAAATTCAACGGCTGGTAAAATCGTTTCGATAAAATCTGCCTCACGCAAAGACGCGAAGCCGCAA
>JANNUY010000395.1:0-9709 GCA_031414155.1 Acidobacteriota bacterium | reverse complement strand
GCCGCGACGCGCGTCGTGCTGGGCGGCGAAACTTTCGTGCCGCAATATGCCGGGTCGAGCGGGCAGTTGGGCGTAGATCAAATCAACCTACTTATTCCGCGCAGCCTGCTCGGACGCGGACAGATCACCGTGGCGGTGAGCGTGCCTGACATCACGCCTTCGAACGTAGGCGAAATCGAAATCGCGGGACTCGTCACCGGCAATGCGCCGTTGGTGAATTCGGTCACGCCCAGCGTCACGCAAGCGGCGCAAACGGTGACGATCAACGGCAGCGGCTTCGTGGCTTCAACCACTGGCAATCTGGTGCGCATCGGCAACGTCGAAGCGGAAGTCGTTTCGGCGACGGCCAGTCAAATCGTAGCGCGCGTGCCTTATGGCAGCGAGTCCGGCAAGGTGCTGGTACGCACGAACAACGGCGACGGCGTGAGCGACGCATCGGTGCGCGTGCGCACTTCGATGAGCGGCCTCGTCACCACCACTGACTTTCAGCCGCTGACCAATGTGCGGGTGAGCGTGCTGAACGGCTTGCAACTGCTTAGGGCAACGACCGCCACGAGCGGCAACTTCGTATTGTCTGAGTTCGCCGCACCTGCCACTGGCGTGGCCTTGGTGACGATTGACGCCGGGCGCGTTCCGGCTTCGCCGCCCTTCGGCTCGCTAACCCTCAACCAAAACTTCCTAGGCGGACGCGATACGCAATTCGCCAATCCGATCACGCTGCAACAGGTCAACGGAACTTCGGTGCAAGTTGGCGGCGGCAACCTGAGCGGCGGCGAAAGACACGGCGACCCCATCACGGTGACGGAACCGGTTTATCGGGCGGCACCCGATGCGCCTGACACGATGGTCAAGGCGGGCGATGTGACGTTTGAATTGCCGGGCGACACGGCGGTGCGTTTCCCCGACGGTGCCACCAGCGGCTTGATTACGTTGACCGTCGTGCAAGGCGCGCAATTGCCAGTGCGTTGGCCCAAAGGTTTGTGGACTTCGACGGTGGTGCAAATCACGCCCTTCGGCACGGCCTTCGGCAAGGGCGGACGCTTCCGCTTTCCGAACCCGGAAGGTTATGCGCCGGGCGCACGGCTCATCATTTGCCAACTCGAAGAAAACCCGCAAAGCACGAACGTCGGTCAATGGGTCGCACCGGGTAACGCGACCGTGTCAAGCGACGGACGCTTCATCGAGACCGATGCCGACACGATCAAACAAGGCAGCTATTATTTCGTAGCGGGCTTGCGCCAACTAACCGCCGTGACTGGGCGCGTCATCGAAGCCAACGGCACGCCAGTGCGACGCGCGCGCGTGCGCATACACGGGCAAGAGGCGCTCACCGACGGCAACGGCGGCTTCGTCATTCGAGATGTGACCAACGGCGGCCCGGCGGATTTGCTCGTGGTCGAAGCCTCTGCCACCCGCGTCAACGGGCGCGTAGACCAAGCCAGCAGCAACGCTACGCCGCCCATCGTCAACGGCCTCACCAACGTAGGCAACATCGTTTTGCCTGACCCCGCGAGCAATCAATCGCCCTCGCTGATCGTCGCTTCCACTTACACCGCGATTGCCGGACGGCAAACCGATTATGCGATTTACGCCTACGATTTTGAGGACGCCAGCACCCCGCGCCTGAGCGTCAGCGGCTTGTCCTTCGCTTCGATTGTTCCTGGCAGTGCGAGTCTGAACGAAGCGGCTGAACGTAAAGTTGAGGCCGACCCCTTGCCTACGCTCTTGCGGCTGGAGCCGCCCGCCGATCAGGCGGCGGGGATTTATCCGCTGACGATCATCGCCACCGACAACGGCGGCGGTACGACACGACGGACGGTGAGCGTATTGATCGGTTCATCAGGCAACGGCGCGCCCGTGGCGAGCAATGACCGGCTCGTGGCGGCGACTGATACGCCGCTCGCGCTCACGTTGAGAGCCAGTGACCCTGAAAACGATGCGCTGACTTATGAGATCGTAACGGTTCCGCGCAACGGCACGTTGACCGGCGTCGCACCGAATCTGAGCTATCGCCCAAATGCGAATTTCGTCGGCGAAGACAGCCTCACTTTTCGTGCATCAGACGGCGCGCTGTTCAGCAACATCGCCACGATTTCACTTACCGTGACGGCGGCGAACCGCTCGCCCGTGTTGACCGTGCCCGGCGCGCAAACCGTGGCCGCCGGTAACACGGTGTCGTTCACGATTTCAGCAACCGACCCCGACGCGGGCCAAACCCTCACTTATGCCGCAACGGAACTTCCATCCGGCGCAACGTTCAACGCGGCCACGCGCGCCTTCTCGTGGGCCTTACCTGCAACCACCGGCGCAGGCAATTACACCGCCACGTTCACCGTGACAGATAACGGCACGCCTGCCATCAGCGATACGAAATCGGTCACGATTACCGTAACGTCAAACAACAACCAGCCCACTTTGATCGTGCCAGCCGCGCGCACCGTGACGGCGGGCGACACATTGTCGTTCACGATTTCAGCGACTGACCCGAACGCCAGCCAAACGCTGACGTATAGCGCGTCGGCACTGCCGCCAGGCGCTACGTTTAGCACGCTAACGCGCACCTTCACCTGGGCGGTTCCGATTGCGACGTCCGCGAGCAATTACACCGTTACTTTCAAAGTGACAGACAACGGCAACCCACCGCGCAGCGATACCAAATTCGTGGCGATCACGGTGCTGGCTTTTAGCAATAACAATCCACCCGTGCTGACAGTGTCAGGGACGCAAACCGTGACGGCGGGCGACACCGTGTCGTTCACGATTTCGGCGACCGATCCCGACCCAGGCCAAACCATCACGTATTCCGCCGCCGCGCTCCCACCCGGCGCGACGTTTAACCCGGCTTCGCGCACCTTCGCGTGGGCGGTGCCGATTGCGACCGCCGCAGGCAATTACACTGCGACTTTCACGGCGACCGACAACGGCAGTCCGGCGAAAAGCGATACGAAATCGGTGACGATCACAGTGCTGGCTTATAACTTCCCGCCAGTGCTGACCGTGCCGGGAACGCAAACGGTGATGCAAGACCAACTGGTGACTTTCACAATTTCGGCGACTGACCCGAACGTCGGCCAAACCATCACGTATGCCGCGACGGCGCTTCCACCTAGCGCTACGTTCAATCCGGCAACGCGCACGTTCTCGTGGTTTACGTCCAGCGATTCAATATCGCCAGGCAGTTACACCGCGACGTTCACGGCGACGGACAACGGCAGTCCGGTGCGCAGCGATACGAAATCCGTCACGATTAACGTGGTAACTCCTCCTCCCGCTAACAACCCACCCGTGTTGACCGTACCGGGGACGCAAACGAAGGTAGCCCCCGATACGTTTTTATTCACGATTTCGGCAACCGACCCGGACGCAAGCCAAACGCTTACCTATGCGATGACGGCGGCCCCGCCTGGCGCGACGTTCAACCCGACGACGCGCACCTTCACATGGACGGTAGCCGATGCCAATGTGGGGGTTCACACGGCGACCTTCACCGTGACAGACAACGGCAGCCCGCAACTCAGCGATACGAAATCCGTAACGCTCATTGTCAACATTGGCTTCTTTGCGCCCACCGCGAAAGAGAAGCCAAAGCAATGAGCGCATGACGCTGGGCGCAACGTTGAGCCACCATCTCGCCCTTCATCCGGCGGGATGATGGCTCAACCACGCGGCCAATTACCGATCACCGTCAGAAAATCATTCGTTCAAAGCTGCAACGCTGTGAGGCCAACCCCGCACAGCGTTTTTTCATGGCGGAAAAAATTTTGCGACATGTTTTGCCTCCGCCCGACAGAAGCAACGAAACCTGATTTTACGCAACCTCGCGCGCATCGCCGTTGGCAGTAAAACGGCGTGCGCCCTAAACCCAAATAGGAGAAAACCTCATGACACAACGTCTCTCGCTCAATTCATGGCTGTGCGTCGGCCTATGGCTGACGCTTGTTGCATCCGGTGCGGTCAGCGCACAAGACAACAAAAACACTTATGCACCGGTGGTCGCGGCAGCGGCCACGACTGAACAGGCGCGCTTTCTGGCTGACAACGAAGTTACGAACATCCGGTTAGAAGTTTTCACGTTAAGCGACACGCGGCTTTACGACTCTGATTTCAAGGCGGGCAATTTGTTGGATTGGCGCTGGCAAGATCAACAAGGACAGGCGCTGCCCGACGGCACTTATCGCTGCCTGCTCACGGTCAAAGATTTGGCCGGACGCAGCAGCCAGCGTCAAGGCATCTTGCTGGTGCAAAACGGCGCAGCCAGCTGGCAAGCGCCTGAACAAGCCGAGGCGGCGTTGCGCAATATGGCGGCGCGCGCGGCTGAGGGCATTGCCTACTTTGCGACCGTGACGAATCCGATGGCGCTAACCGCTGCGGTGCTGGCGCACGACGGCAACGAAGCGCGCTTGATGACGGGCAGCGGTGGTCTCTCGGTTCGCACCGGCAATTTTCTCAAAGGTGACGAGCAGGAAAAGTTGCGGCTCACCGCAGATGGCAAGCTCGAAGTGAAGGGCTTGATTAGCACTGGCGATGGCGTCGTGTTTCCCGACGGCACAGTGCAAAAGACGGCTTATGTCGCGTCAGGTCAGAGCCTGAAGCAGTTGTCAGCAGACGGCAAGCCCCTGAAGTCATCGCCCAATGCGCCTGCGGTAGGCGGTTCGGGCACACCGAACCGGTTGATGATGTGGGCAGCGAACGGCGTAGACGCGGTGGATTCAACCGTCACCGACCTCGGGCCTGGTGGAGGCATCAGTGTGTTAGGCAGCGTTTTAAGCAGCTTCAACAATGTCTCGGCGACAGGAGACACCGTCGGGGGCTATATGGGCTTCTGGCCGACCGGCTCGAATCGTGCGCTACTGTTACGGTCGGCCAGTCTTTCCGGCAATCTCTGGATCGGACACCTTGGTAATGTCGGCCTGGGCATTTCAGACCCGGGTTCGAGATTTGCGACCGGCGGTAATGCTACGGTTGGCAACGCTTATTACAACACGGCGGCTCCTACCAACGGACTGCTGGTAGAGGGCAGAGTTGGCATCGGCACTTCGAACCCGGTGGCCCGCCTGGAGGTGGCCTCAGAAAGTGACGGTGAAAAGTTTGTCGTCCGTGTCGCTGGTAACTTTAATGCCGGGGGGTTTTTGGGCAGGGTGCCAGAACTCATCGGGCGACGGGCGCGCGGAACGCTGGCTGCCCCAGCTACGTTGCAAACAGGTGATTTATTAGTTCGGTTTGTCGGCCAAGGTTATTATCCAACCGCTGCAAGTTATTTTCCCGGGGCAGCAATGGACATGGTAGCCACTGAAAATTGGGCAACCGGGGCGACTGGCACCGCGATCAATTTCACGACCGCCGCCAATGGCACCATCAATCCTGCCACTCGCATGAAAATTGATCATAACGGCAATGTCGGCATCGGCACGACGGCTCCGGTTCATCTGTTGGATGTGGCGGGCACAATCAACGCCGATACGCAATACAACCTCGGAGCCAACCGCATTCTGAGCGCTCCGGGAAACTCCAATCTTTTTGTCGGGGTCGGTGTCGCTTCGGGGAATACGTCTGGCAGTGGCAACTCATTTTTTGGCAGAAATGCTGGCAGTGATAACACGACGGGCATCAACAATGTCTTTCTCGGACACCGGGCGGGCTTCAACAATGTGGGCGGCGGCGGCAACACCGCCGTGGGCTATGACACATCTGTCGGCACTGGAAATGTCGAGGCCACTGCTATCGGATTCAAAGCGGCGACAACTTGTAATACTTGTATCGTGTTGGGGGCCATTGCCGGTGTGAACGGCGCAACCAATAACACCAAAGTCGGTATCGGCACTACTGCTCCCATTGACGTACTCGAAGTCAAAGGCGTTAGCACCGCGATCAGCGCGACAGATGGCGCGGTGCGGACGCGCCTTTTTTCGTCTGCGGAATTTAGTGCAGGCTATCTCGACGTAGCCACCAACCATAATTTGTACCTGCGCACCAACCAGACGGAACGCATTTCCATCAACAGTGGCGGCCAGATTGGTATTGGGACGCTACCGACTCACTTTTACAAAATGGATGTATTGGCAGCTTCACCAGAAATTTACGGAGTGCATGCCTACACTGCCACAAATAACGGAATTGGCGTTTACGGAGAAGCCAGCAGTGGTACAAGCTCCATTGGCGTTCAGGGAGTTTCTGTAAATGGCTTCGCGGGCTATTTTCAGGGAAAGGTCACGATCCTCGGCAATTTAAATGTGACTGGCACTGTCAGCAAAGGTGCGGGGTCATTCAAAATTGATCATCCGCTCGACCCTGAAAACAAATACCTTTATCACTCATTCGTCGAATCGCCCGATATGATGAATATCTACAACGGCAACATCACCACCGATGCCAACGGCGACGCGACGGTGACGATGCCTGAATGGTTCAAGGCGCTCAATGCCGAGTTCCGTTATCAACTCACAGTGATGGGGCAATTCGCGCAGGCGATTGTCGCTGAAGAGATGGCGGGCAATCAATTCAAGATCAAAACCAGTTTGCCTAACGTCAAAGTTTCGTGGCTGGTCACCGGCGTAAGGCAAGACGCCTTCGCGCGCAAAAACCGCATTCCCGTGGAAGAAGCTAAACCGGAAAACGAACGCGGCACTTATTTGCACGCTGACTCTTTCGGGCAACCCGCCGAAAAAGGCCTCTCTCATCGGCAGCAAGAACAAAGGCTGAAAGACACTAATCAGAGCGCTGCTCCGGTTGGCAAACAATGACCTGGGTCGAATCTCAAAGGCATGCGCAGTTCAGCGAACGGTGATAATGTCTGAGTAGGGTAGGATTTAATCCTGCCCTACTTATGAGAACGGTCACCATTTCATCACCAAGAGGAACCATCGTCATGGCAATCAGGCTTGTCCGTTTTTGCGCATTGAGTGCTTTCGTCATCTGGCTGAGTAGCGTTTCTGCTTCAGCACAAACGGTTTTGTATTACCGCTTCATGCCCGATGTCGTGCGTTCGACCGAGACGCAACCCGTTTTGCTGGAAGTAAAAATCATCGGCAGTGCGACGCGCGTCGCGCTCGATTTTGATCCGGCGGGCAGCCGTCCGTTGGTTGACTTGCTCGACAACGGCGCGAATGGCGATAGGCAGGCAGGCGACGGAATTTATTCGGTTAATTTGACTGCCGCGCAAGTGTTGCAAGGCTTGCGCGCGGATGATGTATTTCGGCGGTTCGTTGGTTTCACGCGCCTCTATCAAGGCACGACGCTAACCAGCAGCATCAACACCTTCGCGCAAATTCACACGCCTGAGTTGCCACGCGTAGCCATTCGCCAGCTTGCGCCCGACGCGCAATGCAGCGATTACGTCGTCAACATCGTGTGGCCCGCTTTTTTCAACAACGCGAACACCGTCACCGATGACACAGGCTTGGCGCGCAGGTTTTATCAGCTTTTCCGCGATGATTACGACATGCTGAACCTGGTTTCGACCATTTCTTATATCAACAATCGCCACCACGTAATCACGAGAAACGACGTATCAGGCATTGGATTGTTACCGACTAACGGTTCGTTGAACTATGGCAGCACAGGCCGCTTGATTGGCTATAACGTGTTTCCCAACGCCGGTCTTTTTGACGGAGCCAATGCCGCCTATCAACACGAAATCGGCCACCAATGGGTGCAACATCTGACGCTGCCTACGTTTTCGGCTTCACGAGCGCATTGGCCTTATTCGAGCATGGCGACGGGCATCATGGGCTTTTCGATTCCGCCGACCAATCAAGGCGGCAATTACAATTGCAAGCTGGTAATCGAATCAGGCGGCATCCGCTTGCAACCTGACAACACTGCTAAAGTTTTCACCGACATTGATCTTTACCTGATGGGCTTGCTGCCTGCCGATCAAGTCGGCGAACAAATCCTTTTCACGAATCAAAACGACACTGCGATTCAGACTTGTAACAACTCGCTTTATACCGGGCCGACGACGCGTTTTCGCGCGTCAGACATTGTCGCCGCTTTCGGCGCACGCTCGCCCAGCGTCGCCAATTCGCTCAAGCAGATTCGGTTGGCGACCATTATTGTTACGCCCGACAAATTGTTAGGCGAAGAAGCGATGGCTTTTTACCATTACTTTTCTCAACGCGCCGAAGCCACTCAGGTGACGCCGATACACGATGGATTTCTCAAAATAGCCGCCAAACCGTTTGCGCTCTCGACGGGCGGACGCGCCACGCTTGTCACCAATTTAGGCGTCACCAAAACTGCGCCGCTGGCCGCTGTTACCGCTACCAGTTACGCGCAAGGCCAGCTCGCCAGCGAAAGCATCGCAGCCGCTTTCGGTGCCAATCTCGCCACCGAAGTTCGCGTCGCCAGCACGATCCCTTTACCGACGGCACTCGCGGGGACTTCGTTGAAAGTGAAAGATGCGCTGGGCGTCGAACGGCTCGCGCCGCTTTTTTTCGTTTCGCCCGCGCAAGTCAACTTTCTGGTTCCGGCGGGCACAGCGTTGGGGAATGCGACTTATACCCTCACCAGCGACAACGGCTCCATCAGCGCAGGCGCTACGACTATTGCCGCCATCTCGCCGGGGCTTTTCACTTTCAATGCCGACGGTCAGGGAGTTCCGGCGGCCTCAGCCTTGCGCGTCAAAGCTGACGGGACGCAAAGCTATGAATCAATCGCTCGGTACGATCAAGCCACCGCGCGCTGGATAGCCACACCGATCAACCTCGGCCCTGAAGGCGAACAGGTCTTTCTCATTCTCTATGGTTCGGGGCTGCGCGGCGTCAGCAGCTTGAGCGGTGTGACTTGTACGACAGGCGGACTGGCGACGCAGGTGCTTTACGCAGGCGCGCAAGGCGAATTGGTTGGACTCGATCAGGTCAATGTCGGCTTGCCGCGCAATTTAATAAGCCGCGGCAACGTCAGTTTGGCTCTTATGGTAGACGGGAAACCTACGAATATCGTTCAACTGACGATTCAGTGACGAATTAAAATTCTGGCAGCTTGCCGCCGTGGCCGTTCACTTTTGAAATCTTGCGTCCGCGCAAGCGCCGTTCGTAATCTTCCACCATCTCGCGCAACTGTTTGGCCACCCGTTGCAAGCGCACACCCGTGTCGGTGAGTTCGAGCATTTCCTGTTTCTCGGCCAGCGACAAGTCCAGATAAGCCGCCAACATAAAACTCAACTCCTGCGGGTCTTCGGGCAAGTCGGGCAATTCGTCTTCGCGTTCGTTTTCCTTGATCTGTTGCGCGAGTTTGGCGAGGCGCGCAAACAACGACTTGGCTTCGGCGGTTTCTTCCGAAAAATCTTCAAAGGCAGTTTCGTCTTCAAAAAACTCTACCTCTGCTTTCAGATAAGGTTCGCCCTCTTCATAATCCAGCAAGCGAAAACGCTGCTCACCCACGCATAAGACGTTCGAGCGACCATCGTCCATTTCCTGCGCGATGACGACTTTCGCCGTACAACCCACACTGCCCAACAACGGGCGCGCCGTCGCTTCGCCCAGCACCGCCACAATGCCGAAGGTCTTATCGCCCGCAATCACGTCTTTGAGCATCTGGCGGTAACGCATCTCAAAGATATGCAGCGGCGTCACGACACCGGGGAATTGCACGATCTGTAAGGGAAATAATGGAAGCGTAGCCATAACGTTTAATCACCGACTTGCAACACAGCGAGGAAGGCTTCTTGCGGAATATCTACTTTGCCGACGCGCTTCATGCGTTTTTTGCC
>JANNUY010000394.1:0-12732 GCA_031414155.1 Acidobacteriota bacterium | reverse complement strand
CGCGAGATTCTTGATGTCCGTCGTGCGAAAATCCGTTTCCAGACAAGCCGTGCCCATCGTCGGTTCAGTGGCGCTTTTGCCGCGTGCGACGCGATGCCAAATATAACTTTCATAACCTCGCATATGCGCGGGGATGTCGCCCAGCTTGCTGCGGTAATCGAGCAGCGTGCCCGCCAATGAATAACCAACGTTGGAGTAAGTTGGTTTATTCGACACATATTGCGCCGCCACATAATTGCCCGCATTGGATTTATAGCTTTGAAACACGAGCAGCGGTTGCAAGCTCGGAAACGGAATCAGCGGAAAGGCCGCGTTCATGGTAGGGCCGTCGTCAAAAGCCGCGCCCCAGAAAATCGCGTCTTCTACAAACCCGCCTTTGTGCGCCAGCACCTCTCTGAGCGTAGGGTTCCCTGTCCAGCCCACATCAACGCCCGGCAACAAGCTCATCTGATCGAGCAAAGGTTGATCAAGATTCAGTTTGCCTTCTTCAACCATTGCCATCAGGCCGAGCGCCGTCAGCGTCTTGGCGATTGAACCGATGGGAGCCGGCGTGGCAATCGTGAAATTCCGGTTCGTCCCCTGATCGGCTTTGCCATAAGCCTGCAAATAAGCAATCTGATTGTTGCGCGTAATCGCAATGGCGCAACCGGCAATATCAACGGCTTTCTCGGCCATGAACGCAGCGACTTCGGCGTCGAGCGCCGCGCGTTTGGCCGCACTAAGACCGCCTTCCGCCTCCGGCAAGGTTTTATATTTCGTGTCCTTCAATTCGACCAGATTGACGTTGAAATCCTTGCTTTGATCGGCTCCTTGTTGCACCGGAGCGCAAGCGGTCAAGTTCAGCGTGGCGGCCACAAGAATGAGCAGGCTCAAGCAACGACTGGATGACAGCACGCGCGTGATGGGGGCGATGAAGAGTTTGGTTCGAGTCAGCATTTGAAGTCCTCCTGAAAGTTTATCCGTAAGCTTATGTGTGCGACGAATCGCGGTTTGGTTTTTGTCTTGCTTCGACGCCGTGAATTTACGTTGCCTTCGCCAATGCCACAGCGAAGTTACTTGCAGTCCGGCTGCAAGTTTGTTCACACTCCTTGCGCCGCCCAAACAAAAAGCCGCCCAACCAAAAAGCCGATTAACGAACCGTGATTCGTCAATCGGCTATTGCTGTGGAGGCAATAATTTTGAAACCGCGCTAACAGCGTTGCGCCAGCGCGCGCGGATTGTGCAAGGTGAAATGGTAACTTTGATTGGTTGAGAGATAGCCGCGCTCTTTATAAGACACCAGAATTTTATTGGTATGTTCGCGCGTCGCACCGACCAGTGCGGCGATGTCGCCTTGCGTCAAGCGAATCGGGATATAAACATCTTTCTCAATACCCGGCTGACCGTACCTTTCAGCGAAATTGAGCAACTGGCGCGCGACGCGGCCTTCGGTATCAAGCGCGGCTAGCGCTTGTATCTGTTCGTTGGCGTGGCGCAAGCGTGTCGCCAGGATTTCAGCCAGATTGCAGGCCAGCAGCGGAATGGTTTTCAGCCAGCGTTGAAACGTAGCGCGGTCTGTCCAATACAGTTTCGCCGCTTCGAGCGTATGCACACTGGCCGAACGCTGGCTCGCCCCAAAGGCGCTCATCTCGCCGACGATCTCGCCGGGGCCGAGAATGGCAATTAGCACGTCGCATCCGTCAGACTGTTCGGCGTGGACTTTGACCGTACCACTGGCGATGAAATACACCGTCTCGCCCGGTTGTTCAGCGGCCATCAACGGCGTATTCGCGGGAAAGACCTTGACGTGCAACTGCTCGCCGAGTTGCTGCAAGTCGCTCTCAACTAAATCGCGCAACACCCTAACGCGCCGAAGTTCTTCTATATTCACTGTTTGCAGATACGTTTTCATGCATTGCTCCTTTACCGCCTGAGGGGAACGGCTGTTGAATAACGCGACAAACGGGCGTAAAAACTCTCATCCCTCAAAAAAACTTTTCAGCAAATGGAAAACGCATCTTCCAACAAAAACACCGGCAATGAAATTACCGGACAATTGTTCGCCTGGCGCGCAGGCGATGCGGCGGCGCTCGAAGCCTTGATTCCGGCGGTCTATCAGGAATTGCATCGGATGGCGGAACGACACTTACGGCAAGAAAACGTAGGGCATACGTTGCAGCCAACGGCGTTGGTGCATGAAGCCTACTTGCGATTGATTGATCAGACGCAGGTCGAATGGCAAAACCGCGCGCACTTTTTTGGCGTCGCGGCGCAAATGATGCGCCGCATTCTCGTAGACCACGCCAAAACCAAACACCGCGCCAAACGCGGTGGCGATGTCATCAAGCTCTCACTGGATGCGGCCTTAAATTACGGAAAGGAGCGCGCTGCCGAAATCGTCGCGCTTGACGATGCGCTCGAAGCTCTGGCCGCTTTCGACGAACGCAAAAGCCACATCGTCGAGTTGCGTTACTTCGGCGGCTTGAGCGTCGAGGAGACCGCGCACGTACTCGACATTTCATCGCAAACCGTGATGCGCGACTGGAACCTGGCAAAGGCCTGGCTCTATCAACAACTCTCAGAAAGTGAAAAGTGAAAAGTGAATGAAGCAATCAGTTGTTTCGCTTCTCACGTTTTTCACTTTTCACTTTTCACTTTCCCAATGACGCCTGAACGCTGGCAACAAATCGAAACTTTGTTTCACGCGGCACTCGAACGCCCGCCAAGCGAACGTGCGGCGTGGCTGCCACAGGCTTGCGCCAACGATCAGACGTTACGCACCGAAGTCGAAAAGCTGTTGGTTTCATACGACGCAGCGGGCAATTTTCTGGATGAACCGTTGGCAGAAAGTTTGGGTTGGGCAAAGGATTCGCCGCAGCTTGAGAAGGGCCAGCGGCTGGCGCATTACGAAATCGTCGCGCCGTTGGGGAAAGGTGGGATGGGTGAAGTTTATCTGGCGACCGACACACACTTGCTACGTCCGATTGCGCTCAAGTTGCTCGCGCCGGAACTGATGCACGACGCGCAATTCGTGCGCCGCTTTGAGGCTGAAGCCCGCGCCGCCAGTGCGTTGAATCATCCGAACATCATCACGGTTCACGACATCGGCGAAGCCACCGGTGCGCATTTCATTGCCACAGAATTTATCGAAGGCGAAACGCTGCGCGCGCGCCTCAACCGTGCGCCGCTGACGACGACAGAAACGCTCGCCCTCGTCACGCAAATCACTGAAGCCCTGGTCGCGGCCCACACCGCCGGCATCATCCACCGCGACATCAAACCCGAAAACGTGATGATTCGCCCTGACGGATTGGTCAAAGTCCTTGATTTCGGGCTTGCCAAATTGACCGACCGCGACACTGGGCGGCTTATTCCACACTCCGCACTCTGCACTCCGCACTCGACCGATCCGCACGTTTTGCTGGGTACGCTCGCTTATCTCTCGCCCGAACAGGCGCGCCGCGACCAGCTCGACGCGCGCACCGATCTATTCAGCCTCGGCGTCGTGCTTTATGAAATGCTCACCGGCGCGCGACCGTTCAGCGGCGCGAATGAAGCGGCGACGCTTGATGCCATTCAACACCAGTCACCCGCGCCGTTCGCGTCGTTGCGCGCTGACTTGCCTGCCGGCTTGGAACAAATCGTCGCGCGCGCTTTAGCCAAAGACCCGGCGACGCGTTACCAGACAGCCACGGAATTCCGCGCCGCGCTCACGCGCTTAGAACAAACTCGACCAAACGCCACCGCGCTGAATCAGCGAACACGTTATGTAATGGCCGCCGCGTTGGCGCTGACAATCGCGTTCGGTCTTTGGCTCTGGCAAGCGCGCCGCGCGCAGCCAATAGCTCGGCCTGCTTTCAACTCAGCCGCCCCACAAAAGCTGACCGATATGCCCGGACAGGAGCTTTATCCCAGCCTCGCGCCAGATGGACAAAGCGTCGTTTTTGCCAGCCGCCACAATGGAAATTTGGATATTTATCGTCAGGCTGCCGGTGCGCGTACGGCCATTAATTTGACCGAAGGGTCAGAGAGTATAGAGCTTCAACCGGCCTATTCGCCCGACGGCAAACAAATTGCATTTCGCTCTTCGCGCAATGACGGCGGCATCTTTGTGATGAATAGTGACGGCAGCCAAGTCGCGCAACTCACTGACACCGGGTTCAATCCGTGCTGGTCGCCTGATGGACGCGAAATCGCATTGGCCGACGACATCATCTGGGATTACGAAGGGCGCAACACCTATCCCAGCGCCAGCCGCTTGTGGGCTGTCAACGTGCAAACGCGACAACGCCGGGTGATTACCGAACACGACGCCGTGCAACCCAACTGGTCGCCGCACGGTCAGCGACTGGCATTTTGGGGCGAGCAGAGAGGCGGACACCGCGACATCTGGACGGTCGCAGCCAGTGGCGGCGAACTGACGCCGGTTACCGACGACGCGTTCATAGACTGGAATCCAGTCTGGTCGCCAACGGGCGAGCATCTTTACTTTCTGAGCAATCGCGGGGGCGAAATGAATCTTTGGCGCGTGGCGATTGACGAAAGCACGGGCCAGTTACACGGCGCTCCCGAACCCGCGACCTTGCCGTCGAATAACTGCCAATACGTCAACTTTGCCCGCAACGGCAGTGCGCTGGTTTACGGCCAATCAACGCGCAGCGAAAACCTCTGGCAAATCGCTTTTGATCCGGTCAAGGGCGAAACCAGCGGCGCGGCGACGCCACTGACGCAGGGGTTGAAACGCTACGCAATGTTTTCACTCGCGCCGGATGAACAGAGCTTCGCTTATCTGGCGCGCGGCGAACCGCAACAAGACCTGTTCATCGCCGACCGCGCGGGCGCTCCGCGCCAACGGCTGACCGATGATGCGGCGCAAGACATTATTCCCCGCTGGTCACCGGACGGACGCTGGATCGCCTTTCTCTCAGATCGCAGCGGCAAATATGAAATCTGGAAAGTAAGACCCGATGGCACCGGGCTGGCGCAAATGACCCACGAACCGGGCGAGGCTAAAGATGTAATCGCGCCGGTCTGGTCGCCCGATAGCCGCAAGCTGCTCTATCAAATTCGCAACGTCAATTCTTATGTCATTGACGCCGAGCGGCCCGGCGCTGAACAGACATCGCAACCATTGCCGGGTCAACCCGTGCCGGGTTTTCTGCCGTGGGAATGGTCGCCCGATGGCGCATATCTGGCAGGTTGGCAGCCGCCCTTGCTGGCACAGCAGCAGCGTGGAATTGTCATTTATTCCGTCGCACAACAGCGGTATCAGCGGCTGACTGACTTAGGCTCCAATCCGAGTTGGCTGAACGACAACCGGCGGCTGCTGTGTAAACAAGGAGGCAACCTTTATCTGCTCGATCGCCTGGACGGAAAGCTGAAACAGATTTATGCCGTCAAGTTACCCAATCAAATCGGCAGCCACGCCGTCTCGCGCGACAACCAGCGCCTCTATTTCAGCGAAGTCAGCAGCGAAGCCGACATCTGGCTGCTGAAGTTGGACTGAAGGCAGAGACGCAAGATTTTGCATCTCTACGGTGGTTTACAACACCTCGGCAATCGCCGCGCAAATGCCGCCGATGTTGTTGTCGTTCATGGCGGCGAGACAGATGCGTCCGCTGCTGACCAGATAAAGACTATTCTTTTCGCGCAACGTCTTGACCTGCTCCGCCGTCAAGCCCGAATAAGAAAACATGCCGCGTTGCTGTTCGATAAAGCTGAAATCCTGTTCGATGCCCTGCTCGCGCAACCTCGCCGTGAACTTGCCACGCATGCTTTGAATGCGTTCGCGCATCTCGGTGAGTTCGGCTTCCCATTGCGTACGCAAGGCGGCATCGCCCAGCACGGTGGCTACGACTTGCGCGCCGTGCGAAGCCGGGCTGGAATAGTTCGTGCGAATGACGCGCTTGACCTGACTCAACACGCGCTTTGATTCTTCGGCGCTCGCGGTCAGAACGGTCAACGCGCCTACGCGCTCGCGGTAAAGCCCGAACGATTTTGAAAACGAACTCGCAATCAGACACGGAATACCCGCTTCGGCAAAAGCCCGCACGGCGAATGCATCGCTTTCGAGTCCATCGCCGAAACCCTGATAAGCGAAATCAAGAAACGGCAACAAGCCGCCCGCTTTGACTACGTCAATCACCAAGCGCCATTGCTCTTCATTCAAATCAACGCCGGTGGGATTGTGGCAACAGGCGTGCAAGACAATGACGCTGTTGGCAGGCAGCGTCTTGAGCGTTTCGAGCATGCCGTTGAAATCCAGCCCATGCGATTCGGCGTCGTAGTATGGATAAACATTGACCTTGAATCCGGCGGATTCAAACAGCGCCTGATGGTTTTCCCAACTCGGATTGCTGATCCAGACTTGCGCGTCGGGCAGAAAGCGACGGACGAAATCGGCTCCGATTTTCAAACTGCCCGTACCGCCCAAGCCTTGCACCGTCACGGCGCGGCCTTCGGCCAGCACTTGTGAATCTGCGCCCAGCAAAAGCTGTTGCACGGCTTTGTTATAAGCAGGCAGCCCGTCAATCGGCAGATAGCTTTTGGTCGCTTCGCTTTCATAAAAGCGTTTTTCCGCTTCACGAACGACGTTCAGCACCGGCACTTTGCCCGTTGCGTCCTGATAAACGCCTACGCCCAGATTGACTTTGGCGGGATTAGAATCGTTGTTGAAGGCTTCGGTCAGCCCAATGATCGGGTCAGGAGGCGCTGGTTCGATGTGCGCGAAAGGAGAAGACATTGCGTTCGAGAAATCCTTTTTAGTGGTTTGAAATGTTCGGCGAGTAAGTCGAGATTATGCCCGCCTCACCGCGTTGTGACAACGCCCACGCATTGCTCAGAGCAGCAACCGTTCCCTACAATCCAAAGCGGCAGCAAAAATTTGCAGCGGGTCACGAGGGCAATCATCACTTGAGCAGCGTTCCGCCAACCAAAAAACAATGGGTGTTGAATGAAGCAGCGTGGACAAAGTTCATGGCTCGCCTTGCGCCCGATGCCGCGCACGCAGGCGAGCTTTATGAAACCTTGCGCGAAGCGTTGGTGAAATTCCTCGATTGGCGCGGCGCGCGCGCTCCCGAAGATTTAGTTGACGAAACTTTTAACCGCGTCGCCCGCAAGCTCGACGAAGGCGAAGCCATTCAAGACGTACCCGCTTATTGCCACGGCGTCGCACGCCTGGTCTTTTTGCAATCGCTCGAACGCCCCGAACAGCGCCACGTCGCGCTCGAAGAAGCCTTGCCTTTGGCGGCTCCCGTGCCCGAACCTGAAACAACCGACGCGCGGCGCGAATGTTTGACGCGCTGTTTGCGCGAATTATCGGTGGAAAGCCGTCAACTGATTACCGAGTATTACCGCCACGAACGGCGGCAAAAAATTGACCTTCGCGTCGCGCTCGCCGCCAGACTGGGCATTCCGCTCAACGCCTTGCGCAGCCGCGCGCAACGCATACGCGACAAGCTCGAACAGTGCGTGCGGCGTTGTAACAAACGGGGCAGCAAGAATTTTTCTGCGACATGAATTGCCCGTTAACCGGACTAACGCTTGAGAACGAATTTTTCCGATGAAGGCTGAAGTCTTGAAAGCTCAATTGCATAACTACTTGCTCGGCGCGTTACCCGAAGCAGAGCAAACCGCGTTGGAGCAGGAACTGCTCGCCGACCGCGCCAAATTCGATGAAGCATGGGCTGTCGAAAACGATTTGATTGACCGCTACGTGCGCGACGAAATGCCGAACGCCGAATGTGCCCGCTTCGAGCAGTATTATCTGGCATCGCCGTTGCATCGTGAGCGCGTCGCCATTGCGAAAACGTGGTTGGCTGAAATTGACGAAGTGTCGGAAGCCGTTCCCGCAAAGGCTTCGTGGTGGGAACGCTGGCGCGAAGCATTGCCTATGCCGCAACTGGCGTTCAGCGGAGCGCTGGCTGTCGCGTTGTTGCTCACGTTAAGCGGCGCGCTTTGGCTCTGGCGCGAACGCGCCCAAGTGAACGATCAACTCGCCCAACTGCGCGGTCAGTCACAAGCCGAAACTGAACGGCGCGCCGTGCTACAACAGCAATTCGCTCACGAACTCTCGCAAGAGCAACGGCGCAATCAACAACTCAAAGCTGAGTTGGATAAGTTGCAACAGCAAAAGGAACCCGTCGCCGCGCCTGTGTTGTTGTCGTTTTTGCTTACGTCAGCAACGACGCGTGCTGGCAATAGTTCGCCTACCGTCATTCCGCGCAATCAACGCGGCGCACAGTTGTTGATGGAGCTGAGCGGCGCGACATACACAAGCTATCGAGCCACTCTGCAAACCGTCGAAGGCCGCGCCCTTTTCAGCCCTTCGGCGCGCGCAACTAAAGACCGCGCCTTCGTAGCTGTAACCTTGCCTGCCGCCCGCCTCGTGCGCGGCGATTACGTCGTCATCCTCTCAGGCCGTAAAACCAACGGCAGCACAGAGGAAATAGATCGCTACTTCTTCCGCATTCAATAAGCTCATCTGGAATTCGCGTGGGTACGCACGCGCCCTCGCGTGCTGTCTCGGCAGGAAAAGCAGTTATGCTGTAAAGGTTTCCTTTCAGCACCATTTATCAACTCAACCACACTGGCACGCGAGGGCGCGTGCTTACCCCAGGCGAATAAAAAAACCTGTCTGAAAATAAACTGCGACATGCTTTCGCCGCTTGACGGAGTAAGAGGTGAAGGCCGAAGGCAACGCTCCTTGCAAACGCGCAGTGAGCGTTCAAGCCCACGGACGGCAAGTCAATTCGCAGGAGGCAAAACGTTATGCGAACTCTCAAACAATTTCTGGCAGTCATGCTCTGTGTCGTGTTGGGCGCGGCAATCGCTGCGGCGCAAGATCAACCTAATGACAAAGCCCGCGTCGCACAAGATGTGACCATCATCATTCAGCCCCAACAAGTCAGGTTCATCGCGCAAAAAGCCAACGAAGAAATGCACTTGCAGGTCTTCGATCAAACCGGCGAAGTGGTTTATGACAGCGGCGCTCTCTTCAACACCGAACTCATCTGGCCGTTGCGCAACGCCAGCGGCGTAACGCTCAAAAGCGGCCTTTACGCTTACTCTCTGTCAATGAAAGCAGCAGGCGCAGAGGCAGCGCGCGTGCGGCGCGGCCATTTTATCGTAGACCGCGCGCAAGACCGCGACGGCGCGGCTGACAAGCTCTGGGTCACCAGTACGGGCGACGTTGGCGCTGAATTGACCCTCGCCCAAGACGAGAATTTTGTCATCGCTGGCACCGCCACGCGCACTGACAACCCGAGCAGCGGCGAACTGCCCACACGCACGGGCGAAGAAAAGCAGAAAGATGACAAAAACCAAAAGAGCGAAATCGCTGCTCCCGCAGCCACCGTCGGACAGATCGCCAAATTCACTACGGCCACCGTGGTCGGCGATTCGGTCATGACCGAACTGGGCGGCAATATCGGCATCGGGACGGCGACCCCCTTGTCTGATTACCGGTTAGACGTAAACGGAGGCATGCATCTGACCACCGGCCCTAACAGAGAAATGTTTTTTGGCACCCCCAGCGGTGAAACAGGGATGTCTATCTTCAGAGATTCGAGACGAGCCGACATCCGATTTGACGGTTCGACGCTTAAATTAGTGGCTCGCGGGCTAGAAGGAAGTGGCCCGCCAGCAAATGAAAGTGGAATAGCCATCAATACCGTAGGCAACGTCGGCATCGGCACAACCGCCCCGCTCGCCGGTATTAAACTGGATGTCGTCGGGGCTACTCGCATGTCAACGGGTAACGGCACGGTCAATTTCGGCTCACCGAATAGTGAAACGGGAATGACCGTAATAACTCCGCAGTTAAGAGCGGATCTCAGGCTTGACAACTCCGCGCTCAAACTGGTGGCCGGCCCGGCGGGCGGGCCAGCGGCTGCGACAAATGGAATAGCCATCAATATCGCAGGCAACGTCGGCATTGGGACGGTGAGTCCGGCCAGCAAACTGCACGTTGAAGGCACAGGCTTTGTCGTGTCAACGATTAAGAGCAACAACCAGACAGCCGTCTTGTCGCTAGATAGCCGTGCCACAGGCAACCAGCAGATCTGGACTCTCGAAAGCGGTATTTTTGGCAACACCAACATGTTCGGCATCTATGACGCCACTGCGCAAAAGCCGCGGCTCACCATTGATAAGGCTGGCTTGGTTGCCGTGACCACCTTGAGAATAGATGGCGGCGCAGACCTCGCTGAAAACTTCGACGTGCAAACCACGAATGCTTCGACGGGCGCGGGCACGGCGCAAATTCAGCCCGGCATGGTCGTCGCCATTGATCCGCTCAATCCGGGAAAACTCAACCTCAGCCGACGCGCTTATGACCGTCGCGTGGCAGGCATCATCAGCGGCGCAGGCGACGTCAAGCCCGGGATGATGATGGGACAGGCAGGCACGCTGGCCGATGGCAAACATCCGGTGGCGTTGACCGGGCGCGTTTATGTCTGGGTTGACGCGGCGCGCGGCGCGATTCGTCCCGGCGATCTGTTGACGACTTCGGCGACGCCCGGCCACGCGATGAAAGCGGGCAACACGGCCCGAGCGCAAGGCTCAATCATCGGCAAAGCGATGACCGAACTGAAAGCGGGCAAGGGCTTGGTGCTCCTACTCGTCACATTGCAATAACCCCAATCAACTCAAACAAGGAGTAGCGACAATGCGAAAGATAAAAAGACTTTTGTGCTGGCAGTTCGTGCTGTTTTGCGTAGCGAGTTGGCTGGGGGCAACGACGCTGCGGCAAGTGTCGGCTCAGACTGGACAGCAGATTGAGGAACGCATCCCCGGTGTCCCGGCGGGTTACACGATCATTGACGGCGACATCCAGATGCCGATCAGCATCGCCAATGCGATGCGGCAACAAAGATTATCGCCCGCCGCGCCCCAAGCGACGTTCAAAACCAATCTCTGGCCGAACGGCATCGTCCCGTTCGAGTTTGAAACCAATTGCGAGCCGACTTCGACCTGCAACAGCGCGCCCAACAGCGGCTGCGTCGGACTGGCCCGCATCGCGGCCATGCTCGAAGCGATGAAGGTAATCGAGGACGTAGCCAATGTGGATTTCCGGCAGTGTCCGAATAACGAATGCGGCGGCAATCACATGCGCTTTCGGGATTCGACCAACGACACGACGGTCGCCGCTGGCCCCGGCAATGTGTGCCAGGGGGCGGCGGCTAACAACTCGCCGGTGGGAATGCAAGGCGGGCAGCAAGGCATCAACATCGTCAGTTGGGACGGGGCTGCGGCTAAATTCGTCATCGCGCATGAACTGATGCACACGCTCGGAATGGTTCACGAACAGAGCCGGGCCGATCGCGATACTTTTGTGGATGTCGCCACATTTTGCGGCAATGTCGTCGGCGGCTGTATGGGCAAGACCTATCTGAACAACTTTCCCAAGCAAGACGGCACGAATAATTACGGCTCTTATGATTTCGACTCGCTGATGCACTATGGGGAATGCAGCTTTTCCAGAAATGATGGAACGGTCAAAGATAGCGCTGGCGTGCTGGTTCCTGCTTGTCCTGCGGTCAGTAAAACGTTTCCCGACGGGGGCATCACTGTCAGTGTGCTGGCTCCTTTCAAGATGCAATGGCAGGGTCTGATTGGGCAGCGCAGTCACCTCAGCGATTTAGATCGGCTGACGCTGACGCAGCTTTATGCGTTGCCCAACTGGCGCTTCGTTGATTTCAGAAACAATGCCCCGACTCAACGCGGCACGTTCCTGTCGCCTTATCAACTCTTTTTAACCGGCCAGAACACGACGCCGCGCGGCGGGACGTTGTGGATTCAACCAGGCCTTTACCGGGACACGAGGATGTTGAGCAAACCGATGACGCTGCGCGCGCCACTCGGCGGCGTCACTATCAGCCCCGTCGTTTTCGCCGCAGGCGGGCCCGAAATCGCTTCGGTCTCGGCGGCTAGTTACCACGGCGAAATGACCGCCGATTCAATCGCGGCGGCCTTTGGTGAAAATCTGGCGGCGGGCGTCGCCATTGCGGCGACCTTGCCGTTGCCTACACAACTCGGCGGCGTGACGATCAAGGTAACGGACGCCGAGGGCGTGACGCGCGATGCGCCGTTGTTTTTTGTCTCGCCCAACCAGATCAATTACCAAATCCCGACCGGCGTCAGCGTTGGCATCGCCAGCCTGATTGTTTACAGAGACGGCAACATCGCGGCCAAAGGGACGGCGCCCATCATCCCAGCGGCTCCGGCCTTGTTTGCCGCCAACGCCAACGGCGAAGGCGTACCCGCCGCCGCGTTGCTGCGCGTGCGCGGGAGCGAACTGCTTTATGAACCCGTGGCGCGTTACGACGCGCAATTGCAACGCTTCGTGCCGGTGCAGATTGATTTAGGGCCGGAAGGCGATCAGGTCTTTCTGGTTCTGTTCGGTACGGGCTTCCGCTCGGCGGGCGCGGCGAATGCAAGGATAACCATCGGCGATGAGGAGTCCGAAGTTTTATACGCCGGGCCAGCGCCGGGCTTTGCCGGACTCGATCAAGCGAACGTGCGCATTCCGCGTAGCCTGATTGGCAAAGGCGAAGTCAGCATCGCGTTCACGGCTGACAACCGTTCGGCCAACGCCGTGACGGTGAACGTCCGTTGAGCCTCAACCCACGATACTTAGATCGGTCTTCAGGTGCGTTTACGGAGAAGCTGCACTATGCTTACGGGAAGCCGCACGACGTAGCGCGGATTACTAATCCGCGCTACATCGTCCAAAACCGTATACCGAAATGAAAA
>JANNUY010000393.1:0-5944 GCA_031414155.1 Acidobacteriota bacterium | reverse complement strand
ATTCAAGACGACTCGCTAACTCGAAATCATTGAATCGTGATCGCAGGTGTTAAGGTGTTGGGCGGCGTTTTCAGTCGCAACGTAAACCGGCAACCCGGTGATAAACGTTCCCAAGCCACTTGTGCGCCGATGAGGTTGGCGCGTGAGTGAATGTTGCTGAGTCCGTGGCCGGTGCCGTTATTCGCCACGCCGTCGAAGCCTAAGCCGTCATCGGTGATGGTGATGGTGAGTGCGTTGTTTTCATCGAGTTGCGCGGCGAGCGTTACGTGGCGAGCTTGTGCGTGGCGCGCGACGTTGC
This sequence comes from Acidobacteriota bacterium, assembly GCA_031414155.1. Taxonomy (GTDB): domain Bacteria; phylum Acidobacteriota; class Blastocatellia; order RBC074; family RBC074; genus JACPYM01. Next base: position 5,646 of record JANNUY010000393.1, on the reverse strand, counting down.
TGAGGGCTTCCTGCACGATGCGATAAAGTTGGATTTGTTCGACCCCGGTTAGCTGCCAAGCGAGTTGCAAACGGTCTTCGAGATCGGGCGCGACATCGAACTGATAGGCGAATTTTTCAGCCGGTGGCAATTGGGCTACGGCATCGCTCAAGGCCCATTCGAGCGCAGGCAGAAAGCCGATGTTCGTCAACACCGAAGGGCTGAGGTCTTCGCAAATATGACGAATCTCGTTCGAAATGTTTTCGATCTTGCGGCGCATCATTGTAGGCGTGAGGGCAGGCATGAGGGCAGGCATGGAAGACGCCGGAGCCAGTGCGCCGCTGTCTTGTTTTGGTTGCGGTAATTGATCGGTCAGCACCAACAGATTACGCAAGTCTGACAGCGTTTGATCGTGCAAGTCGCGGGCGATGCGAGCGCGTTCGGCTTCAGTTTCGCGCGCCAGCCGCAAGCGCGTATCGCGTAATTCAGCATTGGTCGTTTCGAGCGAAGCGTTCGTAGCGGCGAGGCGTTGGCGTTGGCGATAAATCCAGAAGGCGACGGCGGCGGTGGCGAGCAGCAAGCCCGCGAGCAACATCGTCGCAGGCCGGAACGGTTGATCTTGAATGCGCAAACGAATCGTCAGCGGTTCAGAGGCAACCAGATCGCGGCTGAAAGCGCGTACTGTCAAAATGTAAGGCCCGGCGCGCAAGCCTTCGGCGACGAATTGCGGCGTGGTTGAGCGCACCGTGCGCGCTTCCAGGCCGCTCTTTCGTTGCAAGTGAAACTCGTATTGATATTGGCTCGCGTAAGTGCGGCTGCCCAGCGCGGTGGCTTCGACCAGGAAGCTGCGCACATCGGGTGGCAACGAAAGTTCAGCAGTCAGGTAGTCCGGCGTATAAATTTTGTCAGCCACGATGCGGCGGATTTCGAGTTGCGGCGCGGCCAGGCTCGGACGATGCCGCACCAGCCCGCGCGCCGTGCCAATCCAGATCGTGTTGTCTCTCTTCGCATTGTCGCCATTGGCGCGTGTAGCCAACGCGAACACCTGCGACGAAGCCAAACCTTGTTCGGTATCAAAGCGAATCGTCGCGTTTTCGCGCGGCAGCAATTTATAAAGCCCAGCGTTTTGTGTAGCGACCCACAACACGTCACGCAACCCGCCTTCGTTTACCGCAAGCAAGCCGCGCACATCTGCACCCGGCAACGCCTCGCGCCACTGGTCGCCCTCGCGCACCCACAGCCCTTGTGCCATACCCGTCCACAACTTTCCGCCGTGCCAAGCCAACGCGCGAACTGCCGCCGCCTGCACAGGCAACGCGATGCGCTCGACCGCCTTGCCGTCATAACGCAACAATTGGCCTTCCGCCGTACCCAGCCACAGCGCGCGGTCTTCTTCGTTCGCCAGACACACGGCCTTTTGCGCCGCCGCATCGCGCAACACCAACGCCGAGCCTTTGCCTTCGATGAAGCGTCGCAGGCCGCGTTCATACGCCGCGACATACACCGCGCCGCGAAAGCCGGTGATCGCACGCACACTCTCTCTCGCTTGCGAATTGCGGATTGCGGATTGCGGATTCTCGCTTGCCGTGTCTTGCGTTTCTTCTTCTTTCGCCCCCTCACCCTGTCGCCCCGTCCCTCCGTCTTCTTCGCCCGGCACGGTGAACTCGCTGGCTGACGCGGCTTTGACGAAAAGGCCGTTATTCGTGCCTGCCCAGATCGCGTGTTCTGAATCTTCCCACAGTGCGTAAACGGGACGGCTTTCGATGGCGGCAACGGCCTGCCACGGGCCGAGGTCTGCTCCGGCGGGCAAACGAAACAAGCCGCGATTCGTCGCGCACCACGTATCGCCGTTTTGCGCGGCCAACAGCGCGCGTACGAAATTGCTTTGCCCGTTATCGCTCAACGTCGCAGCGCGAAAGCCTTCGCGGTCATAACGGCATACGCCGCGATCAGTGCCGAACCACACGATGCCTTCGCGGTCGCGGTAAAGCGTATTGATGCGATTCGACCGCAAGCCGCCGCCCGTATTCTCAAACGTCAGGTGTTCGATGACCTGTCCGTTGCGCACTAGATAAGCGCCTTGCGTTTGTGTGCCGAGCCATACGTCGCCTTCTCCGCCATGCAACGCAGTGACTTCGCTCGACACCAAGCCCGAATGCAGCAGCGTGCCATTGGCGTAAGTCCACAAGCCTGGCGCTTTGTTGCTCTGCTCGCCGATCCATAGCGTCTGGCCGTCGTGATAAAGCGCATTGATGTGATAAGGACGCGGCGGTTGGATGGCAATCTCGCGCAACTGTTCATTCGGCGTGCCGTCGGCTTTCGTTTGTAGCATCACGCCGCGTCCCAACGAACCGATGATGAATTCACCTGATGAAGCCAGCGTCGCTGTCGTGAGCCGCAACGGACTCGTGCTGTTATTCGTGCCTTCGACCAAACCCAATAAGCGATGCGAGGTTGAATTTAATCGCTGCGCTGAAAGTTGAGTCGTAGCGCCGCGTTCGCTTTGTGCAGATGTCCCCGTTGTCTCTTGATAACGCAGCAACTGGCCTTGCCCGGTGACGAGCAACACTTCGTTTTGCGCGTTGGCAGCAATGCCGGTGACGGGCTGGCCTTTGGTTTCGGGCAGCGTTTCTACGCGCTCACCGCGCACGCGCGCCGCACCGCTTTCCGTGCCGATCCACAAGTTGCCTTTCGTATCAAAAGCTAGAGACAGAATGCGCCGCGAAGCCAATTCGCTGGCGCGCGCGAACTCCTGTGTCGTGCGTCCGTCGTAACGTACCAAGCCGTTGTCAGTACCAATCCACATCGCGCCGCGCGGGTCTTGCACGATGGCGCGTACGCGGTCAGAGGGCAGTCCGTGAAAGAGCGTGACTGCGCCCCAGCGATGCAAGTTGAGCGTGGCATCGTCAGTGGGAGGAACTGCGGGTTGATTGATGGTGTCAGGTTTGGCGGGGTCGGGTTCCTGAGCTGCGGCAAAATAGACAAAGCCCAATAGCAGAAACAGCCCGCTTATCAAAAGACTGATTTGCCGTATCTGCTGAAAGCTCATTGCTTACTTTTGCTCCGTCACGTACTTCTTCCGGTCTTTCTCCAACCATTTCTCCAACTCGTCGCTGGCCTTTGCTAATTCGTCTTGATTGATCAACCCCCGCCGCAGCGCCTCGAAATATGCGCGCGTGCGAACATTGAATGCTAGCTTATCGTAGCCCTCATCTGCCGTGCCTTCCGCATTCGTCGGCATCAGCTTTTCATACAGCGTCGTCAAGCGGCTTTCTACACCGCGCAAGCTCAAGTGGCATTTGCGCGCGATGGCCCAATTCGATAAGCCGAGCGCCAAATAATAAAGCGCTTCGGCTTCAAAGTCGGTGAGCAGCGGTTGCGTAAAAGCATCCTTGAAATTGGGGTCAATCATATCTGCGCCGTCTTCCAGCACGGTGGCGACGAAGCGCAGGAAGCGGCCTTCGGGATTGTTCTTGTCAATGAATCCGTAAGCGGGCTGCGGTTGCACCTGCCGCACGAGCTTGCGGATTTCGTTGATGTAAATCTCGTGGGGAAACTGCGTCCAGAAAATGATGCGCGCGGCGGGGAAGCCTTTCCAGATGGCGCGCGCGGCTTTAACGCCTGACAAACCGGGCATTTGAATATCGAGTACGCACAGTTGCGGACGATGTTCGAGCGCGAGCCGGACGACGGTCTCGCCGTCGGGTGCTTCGAGAATGGGCGCGTAATCGCCGAACTTGCGTTCGAGCAATTCGCGTAAGTAGCTGCGTTGGGCGACGTTGTCTTCGGCGATGAGTATTGACATAACCTGCATAGCTTATGGCGCTCCTTGTCTATCAATCAATAGTGGGCAATGGCGGGCATAGTGGCACGCGGCGAGTGAGCGCGAACAGGCGGCGAGTACGAGCGCGCGACTGTGGATTGCCACGAATCTTGTTACACTAAAGCAACGATGCAGCACCGATTTGCAAACAAAACTTGGGGTTACGCGGCAGCCGTGGGCGGCGTAGCTTTCGTGACAGTAACGCTCACGCTGATTACGAGCGTACACGTCAACAGCACCACTGTCGCGCTGGCGCTGTTGCTGGTGGTGTTGGGCGTGGCGACGGTGTGGGGCAGCCGTCCGGCGATTGCGGCGTCGGTGTTGGGGATGCTTTGTTTTAACTATTTCTTTTTGCCGCCGGTCGGCACGTTCACGATTGCTGACCCTGAAAACTGGATTGCGCTCTTCGCTTTTCTGGTCACCGCCATCGTGACGGGACAGCTTTCGGCGCGTGCGCGGCAACGTGCGCTCGAAGCCGAAGCCGGACAGCGCGAGATCGAAAGGCTCTATCAGGAATCGCAGGAAGTCTTTGAGCGCGTCAGCGAAGCCAAAGCCTTGCGTCGCAGCGAACAATTGAAATCGGCCTTGCTTGATGCGGTGACGCACGACATGCGTACGCCGCTGACGGCGATCAAGGCTTCGGCGACGACCTTGCTCGAAGAGGCGAACGTCGAATTGACGTTAAGTCGTGAAGACCGCCGCGAGATGCTTGAAGTGATTGACGAAGAAGCAGACCGGCTGAATCGCTTTATTGAAAGCATGGTCGAACTTGCGCGGCTCGAAGCAGGCGCATTCGTGTTGCCGCGCCGTTGGGGCGATGTCGAAGAGATCATCGGTTCAGCTTTGCAAAGGGCTAAAGGCGTCGCAAAAGGCCATCGCATCGAATGCAAAATCGCGCCCGAACTGCCGCTCGTCCGCGCCGACGAGCGCGCGTTGGCCGAGGTTGTTTATACGCTGATAGACAATGCCTGCAAGTATTCGCCCGCCGACACGCGCGTGTTGGTGCGCGCCGAAGTCTTATCTGAGAGCGAACAGATTCGTGTCACGGTCGAGGACGAAGGGCCGGGCATTCCGTTGGCTTTGCGTGAGAAAGTCTTCGATAAATTCTTTCGCGCCGACGCCGCTGCGCGCCAGTTGCCGCGCGGCGGCAGCGGCATGGGACTCGCCATCGCGCGCGGCATTGTCGAAGCCCACGGCGGTCGCATCTGGATCGAAGACGGCGCGCGCGGACGCGGCACGCGTGTTTCTTTCACGGTGCCGATTGGCGACGACGACACAACCTTTCAAGCAGCGAGCGAAGTATGAGCGCCGAACGCAAACGCATTCTGGTGGTAGACGATGAGCCGCAAATCACGCGCGTCTTGCGCCGCAGCCTGCAAACGCATGGCTATGACGTGCGCACGGCGGCGGATGGCGAAGCCGCGCTCGATGTGTTCCACGATTGGCTCCCTGATTTGATTGTGACTGATTTATTTATGCCGGGCATAGATGGCATCGAGTTGTGCCGCCGCATTCGCACTACGACGCAATTGCCGATCATCGTGCTTTCGGTCAAAGGCGAAGAAGCCACCAAAGTGAAGGCGCTCGATGCGGGCGCTGATGATTACGTCACTAAGCCTTTTGGTATAGATGAATTGCTCGCGCGCATGCGAGCGGCCTTGCGGCGCGCGCCGGTGGTCACGACGCAAGCGGTTGAACTCAATGTCGGCGATTTCGCGCTCGACCTCGACACGCGGCGCGTCACGGTGCGTGGCAACGAAGTCCATCTCACGCCCAAAGAATTCGAATTGCTCACTTACCTCATGCAACACGCGGGCAAAGTTCTCACGCATCGCACGTTGCTC
>JANNUY010000392.1:0-6802 GCA_031414155.1 Acidobacteriota bacterium | reverse complement strand
CGCCGCGCGCCATCCAATGCGGCGGCTTCGTAATACATCTCAGGAATGCCCTGCAAACCAGCGAGGAACAAGATCATGTTGTAACCCGCCTGCTTCCAAACCGTCATCACAATGACCGCCCACATTGCCCAGCGTTCGCTTTGCAAAAAATTGATGCGGTCGAAACCAAGCGAAGCCAGTGCCGCATTCACCAAACCGCGTTCGGCGTCGAGCATCCAGATAAAAACGACGCCGGCGGCTACGGTCGAAGTCACGAAGGGCGTGAAGACCATGGTGCGCAACCAGCCTACGCCTTTTAGTTTGTCGTTGAGCAACAGCGCCAAGCAGAGCGAAACCGACAGCCCCAACGGCACGGTGACGGCTACGTAAAAAATGGTGTTGTGCAACGCCTGCCAGAAACTCTCTTCCTTAAAAATCTCGCGGTAATTTTGCGCGCCGACAAAGGTCATCTGGTCTTTCAAGATGTTCCATTCGTTCAGGCTCACCCACAACAATTGCACGAGCGGATAGAGAACGAATACGCCCAGCAAGAGGCACGCAGGCAGCAGGAAGAGATAGGCTGTTAGATTGTCTTTGCGAGCGTTCATCGTGATTTCCAAATTGAACGAAGCTGCCACGCCTTAAGCGAAACTGGTACGACATCTCTGCCGTACGTAAAACACCAAACGCCTTGCGTATTCGCTGCCGGGAAGATGCGGTCTGTCAGCGTGACTGCGCCGTCATTGGCAAAAACTTCAACCGAAGAACGGTCAACGAAAACGTGAAGCCTGAGTTTGCCATTGACCAGTTTGAGCGGCGCGACGTGGCGAGCGGGAAAGCGCTTATCAAAATCCACCAAGCCCGAACCAGTGCGATCAATGAAGATTTCTTGCTTGGCAGGGTCATAACCAACAACTGTCACTTGATTCGGAGCATTGGCAAACAACTGAAACTCTACGCCCGACTGCTCACCCAAAATGAATTCGCTGGTGATTTCCTGTACGTCGCCTAATTTGCGTCTGACGATGTTGCCTTGCGGGCCGTGTCCGCCTATGGCTTCGTTTTTAGTCATGGTCGGCATACGCAACTTAGCTAGTTCAGCAATCGGTTGTTGAGTTAGCCGCAAGCCTTCGCTCGTTCGTCGCAAACTCAACACGCGCGGAATTGATTGCGCCGTGCGAAACGGTTCGGTCGGCTCTTTCCCCGCGTACTGCCAATTGCTCATCCAGCCAATCAGAATGCGGCGTCCGTCGGTTTTCGGCATATCAGAAAACGTCACGCCCGCATAAAAGTCCGCGCCGTAATCCAAAAACAAAGCCTGCTCATTCGGGTTGTCGTTCGTGAAAGTTTTGCCGTCGAACTTGCCAATGAAATACTGTCCGCCCGAACCGCCTGCCACGCCGCCGGGGTTGATGTTGACGATCAGCACCCAACGCTTTTGCCCGGGCTCATTGGCGACGGGCAGTTCAAACAAGTCGGGACATTCCCACAACATCTTGTCGTCGCGCACACCGGCGGGACCGAACTCACTTAACTGTTCCCAATGCTTCAAATCAGGCGAACCGTAAAATCGCACCTTCTGCTCTTTCGACAGCGAGACCACCATCACCCAACGTTTCGTCGCTACGTGCCAGATCACTTTCGGGTCGCGAAAATCCTGATAGCCAATATCCAGCACCGGATTGCCCGCGTATTTCTGCCACGTACGCCCGCGATCATTGCTCACGGCGAGATGCTGCGATTCGCTGCGTTTGCGCGTCGCGCTTTGCTCGATGTGTCCCGTATAAATCGCAATCAAACACGACTTGTCTTTAGGATTGGTGTTGCGACAGAGGCCGCTGGAGTTTTGCCAATCCACGATGGCGCTGCCCGAAAAAATCATGACTTCGTTTTCTTCGGCGAACGCCACGGGCAGGTGCTGCCAATGCACCAGGTCGCGGCTGACGGCGTGTCCCCAACTCATATGCCCCCACGAATTGCCGAAAGGGTTGTATTGATAAAACAGATGATATTCGCCCTGATAAAAGACCAACCCGTTCGGGTCGTTCATCCAATTTTGGGCGGGCGTGAAATGGAATTGCGGGCGATAGGGTTCATCGTAAGCAGTCGGCTGCGCCTGAATCACGATTGGCAGTAACAACAGGCTCAATAACAGTAATCGCTTGTGCATGGTTCGACTCCGATTATTTCAGCAACACATTCACTTCGCTTGCAGCTTTATCCAACGCCGCTTGCGCCGACAGTTTGCCGTAAAGCGCCGCCTCTAAATACTTGCCCAGCGTTTGCGACAGCGCCGGATATTGCGCAATCGAAGGCCGCGTTTTTCCCGTAGGCATTTGATCGTTATAAGACTTGATGAACGGATTGTCGCGCAAGAATGCCTGATAGCGCGCGTCGTTCGCCGCCGATTGCGAGACCGGCAAATAACCCGTAGCCATCGCCCAATCAACCTGAAAGTCGGCGCTCATCACGAATTTCATGAACTCCCACGCGGCGCGTTCACGTTGGGCGTTCGATTTGAAAAGGAACAGCGATTCGCCGCCGATGTTGGTCGCGGCGCGTTCACGTTTGGGCAGCGCAAAGACGCCGATGTTCGTTTGCGTTTTCAGATCGGCGTAATTCCACGGCCCGTTGATCGTCATCGCAATGCGGTTGCTCAAAATGTTGTCGGTCTTGTACCCAGCATCGGTCTCAGAAAAGTTGGCGAGCTTTTCGTCGTAAAGCGACTTCCAGAATTCGAGCGCGGCGATACCTGACGCTGAATTGAACGCGGCTTGTTTTTTATCCGCCGTCAGAATCTCGCCGCCCGCTTGCCACAAGAAACATTGCCACGTCCACACCGTCCATTCAGAAGTGCCGATGGGAATCTGAAAGCCGTAAACACCGTTGCGCGTCAGCTTGCGCGCGGCGGCCTTGAATTCATCCCACGTTTGAGGCGGCGTGACGTTCGCCTCGTTCAACATCTGCTTGTTGTAATAAACGCCCAGACAGTTCGCCGAAAACGGCGTGACGTAAAGCTTCCCTTCAAACGTACCGAGTTCCCACAAATAGTTATAAACATCGTCGCGCTTGAACGCAGCGTCTTGCGCGATCAACTCGTCGAGGTTTTTCAACGCACCGGCTTCGGCGTATTTCGGGAAGAACGCGGGCGACCACCAGAGCAAATCGGGTGGAGTTTTACCGGCAACAGCGGCGTCGAGCTTGGGGCCGAGTTGATCGGCGGAACCGTATATCTGCGCGTCAATAAAGAGCTTTGGATGCGCTGCGTTAAAGGCGTCAATCTTGCTTTGCAGCACGCGATTGTTCACGCCCGATTCCATGCCGTGCCAAAAGGTGACAACGGTCTTGTTTGATGCGTTGGTTGAACAAGCAGAAAAGGCAAAAAGCAAAAAGCAAAAGGCAAAAGGCAAAAGTGCAGAACGGCGTTGTGGCTTTCTTTTCCCCACAAAAAGAAAAACCAAGTTCCCCACTTTTGCCTTTTGCCTTTTGCCTTTTGCCTTTTGATTTCTCATAGCACCGCCTTGCCGCTGGTGGCGTCAAACAGTTTCACGCGGTCGGCCTCAATTGTTAATGCAATCGCATCGCCGTTGCGCACCGTTGTGCGTGAGTTCAACCGCACGACAATCTCGCTTTTGCCCAACGAACAATTCGCAATGACTTCGCTGCCCAACGGTTCGAGAAAGTTCACGCGCGCTGACAACGCGCCGTTGGCTTGTTCGGTCAAATCTTCCGGGCGAATGCCTAACACAATTTTATCGCCAGCTTTCACCGCAACAACTTGCGGCAATGCGACGTCGAATCCCTCTGCCGCTGCAAACAAACTCTCGCCTCGTCCCTCAATCATGCATTCGATAAAGTTCATCGCGGGCGAACCGATGAAACCCGCGACGAACTGATTCGCCGGTTGATGATAAATCTCAAGCGGAGCGCCAATCTGTTGCACCATGCCGTCTTTCAGCACAATCAAACGGTCGCCCATGCTCATGGCTTCGACCTGATCGTGCGTGACATAAACCATCGTGGCTTTGAGGCGTTGATGCAGCCGAATCAATTCAGCGCGCATCGTCACACGCATCTTGGCGTCAAGGTTGCTCAGAGGTTCATCGAATAAAAACAATTTCGGCTGGCGTACGATGGCGCGGCCTACGGCTACGCGCTGGCGTTGTCCGCCTGAGAGCGCGCCGGGCTTTCGTTCGAGGTATGACGTCAAACCCAAAACTTCGGCGGCTTCGTTGACGCGGCGCTCAATTTCAGCGCGGTCGAATTTGCGCATCTTCAATCCGAAGGCCATGTTTTCGGCGACCGACATATGCGGGTAAAGTGCGTAGTTCTGAAAGACCATCGCGATGTCGCGGTCTTTGGCGTGAACTTCGTTAATGACACAGTCGTCAATCGCAATCTCGCCCTCGGTGATCGTTTCGAGCCCGGCAATCATCCTGAGCAACGTAGACTTCCCGCAGCCCGACGGCCCGACGAGAATGATGAACTCGCCGTCTTGAATTTCAGCATTGACGTTGCTCACGGTGAGCGTCTTGCCGTCGTAACTTTTGCCAACGTTGCGCAATGAAAGGCTTGCCATAAATTGAATGTGTCATCGTGTCAGTAGCCCGCGCGGAAGCAAGGGCTGCCTTGAGCTTTCGCGCATTGATTCAAGGCACGCTTCCTCAATGCAGCCCTTGCTCACGCGCGGGCTACTGACACAGTTGAATACTGCCGTCGGCGTCAAACCGCACGCGCAACGGGTCTGAAATACCGCCTACGAACTGCCCCGCCGCATCAGCCCATGGGAAGCCCAACAACACGGGCGAATCGTCGGTTTCGGGCTTGAGCAATTTGCCGCCGTATAAACCTGCGGCCAGCAATTGGGCGGATGAAGGAAAAGCCGGAATGCTTGTTTCGCCGTGCGGCAACAAGCTGGATTGCAAATAATAAGTGCCGGTCGCGCAAGCCAGTCCTCGCGCTTGGCGTTCAGGCGAACAGTCGCGTTCCTGCGCGCAAAACAACAAATAACAGCGCGTGCCCTCAGCGAACTCACGCCAGAAAATTTGCGGCACTTCCATTTGATAAAACTCGCGCGGCGTTTCGATCAGTTGCGGCGTCGCATCCCATTCCTGCAAGTCGGGCGAAGTGACATAAGCAACGACGCCGCCCGCGTCGAACGCGCTGTCGCCGTTTGGCTGAAGCCGCGCGCAAATCAATGCAGCATATTGATTGTCATTCAACCGCACGACGTAAGGGTCGCGCCACGCTACGCCATCGAGTCCGAATTGTTGGCCGAGGTTCGGAATCACCGGCGCGCGTTGCGTGGCGGGCGTGCGTTGCCAGTGCGACAAATCATCTGACACCGCGACGCCGATGTGTTGCGGACGCTGCCATTCAGAAGGCGTCCAGAGCGGCGCGTGTTCCTTGCTGCGTGAAGTGTAAAACAAATGATAAGGCTGATCGTTGTCGCCTTGAATAACGCTGCCCGTCCAGATGGCGAGACTGTCCCAGCCGCCGTTGTGGTCGGGCGCAAGGGCTTCACGGCATTCCTGCCAACCGTGCGCGCTCCATACGGCGTGTCCGACCGAAGCGAGATTGTGGCGCGCTTCGGCGTCGAAGCCGCACGCGGCGTGATCGGCTTGCAAATAAAAAGCGTGCAACTCATCGCCACGCCAGTAAAACCAACTATCCCAGACGTATTTATTTGGTGGTGACCACGACATAGTTTCAGTGTTTATTTTTGTGGGATAGTTGGTGGTTTCAAGTGACGATCTAATTGCTGTGCCTGGGCGAAAGCGGCTTGTGCAGCTTCGCGCTTACCTTGCTTTAGCAACGCCAAACCCATTTGGTAATGGGCCGGCGCAAAGTTCGGATCGAGTTTCAGCGCAGCTTCAAAGCGTTCCAGCGCGGCGGCGAGTTGCCCTTGCCGCAATCGTTGCGCGCCCGTGTTGGTCGCAAAGGTCGCGGCCTGATTGTCAGATTTCAGCTTGTTCAAGCGTGCGCCTTCCGCCATTTCGCGGCGCGCACCTTCCGCGTCGCCCGCTTGCCGCAAGGCCGTGCCCAACGTGTTGCGCATTTGCGGACTCGCAGGAGCAAGTTCGACGGCACGTTTGAAAGCAATGCTCGCGCCCGCCAAATCGCTTTGCTGTTGCAGCGCCGTGCCTAACGTATACCAAGCCTCGGCGTAATCTTCTTTCGATGCGATGGTGTTGCGAAAGGCTTCAATCGCTTCAGCGAGTTTGCCTTGCTGCATTAGCGTGACGCCCAGCGAGTAATGCGCTTCGGGCAAGCGCGGCTGCAATTCCAACGCGCGGCGCAACTCAGCGACCGAACCAGCAAAATCATCCTGGTATTTCAACGCCAGACCTAAGTTGTAATGCGCTTCGGCATCATCGGGCGCGAGTGCCAGCAACTTGCGGTAATTCATCACCGCCGCTTTGTAATCAGATTTTTGCAGCAACGCCAAACCGTAATTGTGCAACGCCGTGCGGTCGTTCGGCGCGAGTGCCAAAGCCTTTTGAAACGCTGCCTGTGCCGCATCGGCTTCGCGTTTTTGAAAGTGGCAAAGACCGATTTGATTCAAGGTCTCGACTGACTTGGGGTTAATTGCCAACGCCTTGCGCAAAGCAACGAGCGCGGCGTCGTAATCTTCATCGGCGAACCGCGCCGCTCCCAACGCGAATTGCACATCAACAGAGCGCGGGCCTAAGGCAGCGGCGCGTTCGAGTTCAGCCATCGCCGCAGGCAAGTCGCCGGTTTGTTGCAAGGTCTTGCCCAAATAGAAATGCGATTCGAGGTGGTCAGGCTTGAGCCGCACGGCTGCGCGCAAAGATGGCAGCGC
>JANNUY010000391.1:0-13785 GCA_031414155.1 Acidobacteriota bacterium | reverse complement strand
ATTGCCGCGCGTCGAGGCATTGGTCTTAAGCTCGATCAGCGCGATCAGCGATCCGTTCATTCGCGCTGTAGCGAAAGACCAATTTAGTCCCGCGCCTTCGCCTATCTCGTCGGCGCGCGAAGGCAACAAAGGCAAATCGCCGCTGACCGAACAACTTAACGCGAGTCGCTTTCAAATCTCGCGCGCCTTGCGCAGCGCCAAAGCACGGCTTGCCCACGAATTGTTGAACGATCCACAACTCACGCTCGACCGCGAATGGCTGCGGGCTTTCTTACGTTAAAGGATGGGAGCATGGGTGATTCAATGAATAACATTTCGACCGAACAACTCGATCAACTTTGCGCGCAAATCGAACTCGCGTGGGCTGATCGCTCTGACGTGCAAACCCAAAGTCGTCTGACAGATCGTTTGGCGGCAGAGCATCCGAATTACGCCGCTGAACTTTATGATTTTTATGCCTTGCTGATTGAAACTGACTTGATGCAAGCGCCACCCGTTGCCGTTGCCGCCAAACAACCAGTGCTTGAGCGCGTGCGTTCTTTTGTGAGCCAGCTTTGCGAACACACGGGCGCAAAGGCGACAGAAATCGCGGCGCGGTTGAGCGTGCCTTATCCGCTGTTGGTGATGATGCAACGGCATCCGCAAAGCGTACCGCAACGAGTGCGCGAAGAGTTGGCGACCCGCGCGGCGAACCTGTTGCAATTCGATCGGCTGCGCGCGTTGACCGCGCTGGCGCAACCTTACGCCGAACCAATGGCGGCTTCGCGCGACAAGGCTTATACGGTTGAAGAATTGAGCTTCGACGATTTGCTCAAGCGTGCCAAAGTGAGCAAGCAAGAGCAAAAATACTGGCTGAGTTTGATGGATGAATAACGAGTCCCCTTCCCTTTGACTGAATTTCTTCTCCAATTCGACGCAGGCACGCTATTGCTGGAAGGCGCAACCGAAACCGACGGCGTACCCAAAGCCTTTCAATGGGACGCGCGCGTTAAACAGTGGCGCGCTCCAGCGCACGCTTACCGCGACATACTCACGGAACTTGTGCGCAGCAAAATTCCGCATCAAGACCAAGCGCGCAATTATCTCGAGTTCCAATTTCAGCCCTCCGATAACTCAATCAAGACCGTGCCGCGACCTTATCAAATCGAATCAATCGCCGCGTGGCAGAAACAAGGCAAGCGCGGCGTCATCATTCTGCCCACCGGCGCAGGCAAAACCTTCGTCGCGCAAATGGCTATCGAATCTATCAATCGCCAAACACTCGTCGTAGTTCCTACGCTCGACTTGATGAATCAGTGGTACGACACGTTAAAGGCTACGTTCAAAGCCGAGATCGGTTTGATTGGCGGCGGCTATTACGAAATCGGCGCGATCACTGTGACGACTTACGCTTCGGCCTTTCGCTTTATGGAACGGCTGGGCGATAAGTTCGGACTCTTGATTTGCGACGAAGCGCACCACTTGCCCGGCGCTGGGTTTCGCTACATAGCTGAGTTAGCGATTGCGCCGTTTCGATTGGGACTGACCGCTACGCCTGAACGCAGCGACGGCGGCGAAGCGTTATTGCAGCAATTGCTCGGCCCCATCGTCTATCGCAAAGAAGCGCAGGAACTCGCGGGCGAATTTCTGGCTGATTACACCATCGTGCGACTTACCGTCGAGTTGCCGCTTGAAGACAAACTTGTTTACGACGAAGAGCGCGCCATCTTTCGCCGCTTTATGGCAAGCGTAGGCGGGGGCGGCGGAATGTCAGGCTGGCAAAGTTTCGTCATCGCCAGCGCGCGCAGTGAAGCCGGACGCCGCGCGATGCAAGCCTTTCGTACCTCAAAACGTCTCGCGCTTGGCGCTGAAGCCAAACTAGATTTGCTCGTCAAACTGCTGCAACGCCATCGCCGCGAGCGCGTACTGATTTTCACCGCCGAAAACGAAATGGTTTATCGCATTTCAGAAAAGTTTTTGATTCCGGCGATTACGCACGAAACGCCGATCAAAGAACGCAGCGAATGGCTCGCGGCGTTTAACGCGGGGACAATTCTCGCTCTGGCTACGTCAAAGGTGCTAAACGAAGGCGTCAACATCCCCGAAGCCGCAGTCGCTGTCGTGCTATCTGGCTCAGGTTCTACGCGCGAACACATACAGCGGCTCGGTCGCATCCTTCGACATCAGGAAGGCAAGGAAGCAATCCTTTACGAAGTCATCACCGCCGGAACCGCCGAAGAACGCATCAGTGAGCGCCGCAGCGACGCCAACCAGTTCCGCACCGTCCAGACTGAAGGACAAGACGACTTTGAACTCGACTAACGCAATGATTGCCACAGAGACACAGTGCAAAGAAAAGATGATAACTAACAGCAGTAAAAATTTCTGTGACTCTGTGCCGCTGTGGCAATTCTTTCTGGCTGATTATTAGATTTATGCTAACTGGCGATTTGGCTTTAAGTTATCAACGTGGCGAGACGATTAAGCCGAAAGAATTAAACGCCGAAGATGCGCGTGTCATACAAACAGCGGCTGACTTGATTTTGCTTATTCGCCAGCACACCAATCAATCGCGCGGCCAATTGCAACAGGCGCTGGACGAATACATTGGCGTAGGGACTGATTACAAAATCCTGCGCGGCTTGATTAAGTTGCTGTTGGATCGCGGCGAATTCACGACCGCCGCCGTGCGCGATGCCGTTGATATTCGCCGCGCGCTGTTTACCCACGCTGCAACTTTGCATCCGCTGGCAGACGAAACCGCGCGGCAACAAACGCTTTTCGCCGTCGCTCAATCGCTCGGCTGCCAACCCACCGAACTCATCAGCGGACTTTATGCCGACCTGCCCGCCAATCACTTGCTCACAACTTTCGACGAACCCGAACCGCGCGCGTTGCTCGATGATTACAACGTAGCCCAAGCCCAAGCCCTGCTTTATCGTTGCATCGAAATTCGGCTGCAACTTGAACCGGCCACCACGCCAGAAGCGACGCAAAACCTGCGCGCTATTTTTCAAGCCATCAAAAATTATCGGTTGATTCACGCGATTCGCGGCAACGCACGGGCGGGTTATGAGGTGAGATTGAGCGGCCCAGTGTCGCTCTTTCATCGTTCGCAAAAATACGGCATTCAAATGGCGGTGTTCTTCCCTGCCCTGTTACTCCACTCCGGCTGGCACCTGCGCGCCGAAATCGAAACCAAACGTGGACGTGCTTTTTACGAACTCAACCACGCCCAACATAAATTGCAATCAAGTTACTTGCGCACTGAGATGAAACCCGAAAATGAGTTGCTGGATAAGTTACGCGCGCAATGGCGGCACGCCGAATGGCAAATGGCTGACAATCACGAAATCCTCCCGGTCGCCGACACCGCCCTCGTACCCGATGTAATTTTCACCCACTCTTCTGACGTACGGGTAAACCTCGAAATGCTGGGTTATTGGACACCGCGGTATTTACAAGATCGTTTATTAGTCCTCGAACGTGCCGCCCTGACGAATTATCTTTTTATCGCTGCAGACGAATTGCGTTGCAGCCGCGAAGAACTCACGACCCAATCGCCAAATGTCTTAGTCTGCAAGACCTCACTCAAACCCAAAGACCTTGAACAACGCCTCTCTCAAATGCTTGCTTAACGGAAATGCTGTGCCAAGCCTTATTTTATTACCGCGGATTCAGCGGATTGTTGGAAATTGTTCAGCCTATAAAGTGAGAGTTGCCAATCCGTCCCTCGCCCTATTTTGCTAAAGAGTGTGAAAAGCATCAGGCCACTTCCCTGCTCTATCACCATTAGACTTTTATTTTCAATATGTTAGCCGACATTTCTCAATTTCAACTGGCTCGCTCCTCCGACTCACCACCCTCATCTTCGAGATAAACTTTCCTTCGTAACACTCTTTGTTAATAAACCACTATTAACTGCTCAATTAGATTTAGTGCAATCATTCGTATGGCACTAATTTACGATTGACTGAAATCGCACCTACTCATAGGATGCCGCTTTCGCGCAAATCCGACTTGCGCAAAAATCAAAGCAAGCATCAATTATCAAAATTCAAGAGGATTTCTCTTATGCCGACCAGCATTTTGACCGTCGCCAACCAAAAAGGTGGCGTAGGTAAAACAACCACTGTCGTTAATTTGGCTGCTTCATATGCCAATATGGGCAAAAATGTGCTTGTCGTGGACATGGACTCCCAGGGTAATGCAACGGCTTTACTAGGCGTAGAGGAACAAGCCCTCGAAACGCGCAAAGACGTTGCGCGTGGCATTCTCGAAAACCTCACGCTAAAAGATGTGGTTTTGCCCAGCAATACCGAAAGCATTGACGTGCTAGCCGGCAATAAACACCTTAAAGACGTAAAAGATCGGATGGAAGGCAAGGCTCGCCAGCATTTATTGCTCAATTCCCTGCTTACGCCCGATCAAATCAGCGAATACGATGTAATCTTGATTGATACGCATCCGAGCTTCGATTGCCTGCTGCTGTCGGCACTGGTCACTTCCCACTATTACATGGTTCCACTTTTTGCTGAAAAGTCTTCGATCAGTGGTTTTTCTGAGCTTCTGACTTATTGCAGCGACCTGCGTCCGTTGAATGCCATGCTGATGATTATCGGTACGGTGATTACGAAATTCGACCGTAACAACGCGACGCATATCAAATTCGAAAAGTTCGTCCGCCAAATCGGCAAATCGTCTAAGTTTCGCGTATTCGAGACGCTTATCCCGATCAGTCAGTCGGTTGCGGGTTCTGATGCCGCAAGCCAGGTTTTGTTGAAGTATAAAAAGAATGCACCCGCCACGGTGGCTTACACAGCGTTGGCGGGTGAAATGCTGCCTTATCTGAAAGGTAAACGCTTGGGGCGTTTGGCTACGCCCAATCTTGAAACTCTAAGCAACCTGCCGACCGAGTTTGAAGCGGCTGCTGAGTTAGAATTGTAAATAGAAAAGCTGGCAACTCGTTGCCAGCTTTTTTGCTTTCGGTTGAGTACTTAGCCTACTCGTAACCGCTGGCAACGGGTTGCCAGCGGTTTGCCCTCTAATGATTCGCTGGCAACTCGTTGCCAAGCGCCTATTTCCCAGGTCTGTCAATATGCCAAAAGAGAACAAATTGGCTGAATCAGTAAAAGCCACAATGAATGCCTTTGAAGAAAAGGTAAAACGACTCGACTCTCCTACGGCTGAGACTGACAAGCTAGCAGCCCTCAGAGCGCACTTAGACAAACAAGTCGAAATACCGCTTGATTACATTCGCGTTGAAGACAACGTCCGCCGCACGATTGATACGAATTCAACTAAGTTTTCCGAACTGGTCGAATCCATCAAACGGCAAGGCTTGCTGCAAAATTTGGTAGTAGAGTTGCGCGTCGAAGCAGGAATTCATCAGTTGTTTTGCATTGCTGGGCAGCGCCGGTTATTAGCGGCGAAAGAAGCAGGGAAGTTGAAAGCCAATTGCCTTATCAAAGAATTTGATGATCCGGCTGACCGCATTGCTTCAGGCTTGGCTGAGAATCTGACGCGCGAAGACTTGCATTGTCTCGACATTGCGGAAGGATTCGCGGGATTAATTGCCAACGGCTGGTCAGAAGACCAGGTTGCCGAGCAGTTTGAACGAAACCCGCGCACGATTCGTCGCTATTTGACCATCGCCACTTGGCCGCAAGAAGCAATGACGTTGATTCGCCAACATCAAGAAGTATTCACGACGAAGCTCATCTTTAACGAATTGATTGCGCACCGTTATCAAACGACAGCAGAGTTTATGGCGGTCATTCAAAGTAAGCTGAGTTCGACAATGAAAGCCCAACCAGTTCAAAGAACGGTTAAAGCCAAGTTGGTAAAAGACGTTGAAAAGGCGTTGAAAACCCAGTTGCGAATGAAGGTTTCAGTGAAGGGAACGGAAGAAACCGGTAAACTCACTATCGCTTATGCCAATGCTGATGAGTTAGCACGGCTGCAAGGGTTGCTAATGAATAGCGAACCGGCGAGTTGAGCAAAATAGGCACGACTCAGCCGGTGAGATACATGAACAGTTAAAGTTTAACCTGAACCGCAGTTTAATCACTAAAATCTTAAAATGGTGAGATTAGTGAACGGAAAAAGAGCTATTTGGCAGGGAATTGGCAACATCAGAAACAGCAGTAACGTACTGCGAATTCATACAATATTGCCGATGATTGAAAGCAAAGGGGTTAGCGAGTTTTGACGAATGACCACCAAGTCATTTATGAGCGACAAGTACCCGGTGAGATACGCGAACCTGCCCGGTGAGATTCGTGAACATCACCACTTGAGGCAGGCGGTGAGATTGGCGATTGCGACCTTGAAATACTGTCTTTTCACTGGTGAGCAATGCGAACCTAACCAGTGAGAAACAACAGATCGAATAGTGAGATTAGCAAACGATAAAAGGGAGATTCGCAATGCTCACTGGTGAGATACGCGATTGAAAAATGGAGCTAAGTCTAACGATTGAAATAGTTAGGTTCCCATGACTATTAAAACCATGACTATCTAAAGACTTTTAAGACACACCGCGACATCGTGTGTTCAATTCATTGAGTTGGGTGAGAGTTATCAATAGCAGAAATCGGTATGGCAAAGAAATCGCTAACAAAAAAGGGAAGTGAAGCGGAAGCAAACGCCTTAGCCAATGTGGGCGGAAGCCAAAGTCTGGCCCCGTTGCAAATCATTCGCACAGAAACTGTGATTTCGCGGCTGCCGATTCACAATCTGGTAAAAGGCGGAACCGTAAACATTCAAATCACGCAGCGGAACGAGAATGGCAAAGTTTCATTGCATTGGGAAGTTTCACCCAGCAACAAGTACGGGCATCCGGGCCAATTGGCTTACAAGCTAGACACCGTAATCATCAACCGAATCATTGACGAAATTGGGCGACCCGTACCGCGAATGATCAAAATCGGTACATTGAACCAGCTTTGCGGGGAATTGGGCAGCCAGAAAAATGAATTGAAACGTGCTTTGCAGCAAAACGCCGCTACAACGATTTCTGCCAAGCTGGCGTATAAGGGCAAGGACGGCAGCGAAAAGAAGCTGGAAGCCATTTTCGCGCGATATAGCGTAGTCTTTACAGGCGAGACATTGCCGACCGGCGAGAAGGCTGACGCGATTTATGTGATTTTTAACGAACCCTATCTTGAAGTCTTGAATTCAGCACCCGTACGTCCGCTTAGTTATGATTATCTGCGACAGCTTTCGCCGACCTGCCAGCGGTTTTACGAGATTGTCAGTTATCGCATTTACGCCGCGCTGAAATACAACCACCCCCGCGCAAAGCTATTGTATTCAGAGTATTGCACTTATTCCGCTCAACAGCGTCACGACAACTTCGAGCGCGTGCGCGTTCAGATGTACCGCGTTCACAAACCTCACCTCGAATCGGAGTATTTGGAAAGCGTCGAATATCAGGCAATGACCGATGAAGAAGGGAAGCCGGATTGGTTGATTTTTTATGTGCCTGGGCCAAAGGCGCGAGCGGAATACGACACATTTAACACCAAGCAGGGAAGGACTGGGCAAGGTGGTGAGATTCCCGAACGATTGATTCCTGAAACTCATTCGCTTTTCAAACCGAATGAACTCACAGAGGCTCCGGGCGAACTGACGGCTGAAAGCCTGGTCAAACACTTTCACTTATTGGCTCGCCGCGTAAACGGCTATCGTCCGGTGAGCAGGGAACTCGAACAGGCCGAAAATATTTTGGCGACTTATGGCGCGCAACAATCGCAGTTTTTAGTCGAATTTGCTGTTTCGCAAGCTGTCAAAACTAATTTCAAGGTGCGCCAGTTTGGAGCAGTGCTGCAATATCTCGACGAAGGCTCCGTGTTTTATCGAAAGCGCGCGCTGCCAATCGAAGCCGTCCCAATCAAAGCGGAAAAACAACTCAATTTTTGGGAAGAAGCTGAAAGCGAAACCCAGCAAGCCGAAGCGCGATTGGCCGGGCTTCCGGCTGATGAATTGGCTGAGCGGCAAGAGGCCGCACGACAATCTATCCTTGCTAAATTACCCTCAGCGCGCGAATGGAACGAAGATGTGATGGAACAAACCGTGCGGGCTTCGCTGTTGCGAGAGCTTTCTGGATAGGGTGTTTCACGAATTTATGGAAAGCCGGTTTTCTTAGCGAATCGGCTAAGTTCATTGTCTGACAACTACATGCAGATGAACGGTTTGCCTGACGCTTTAAGTAGTGTTCGCCTTTCTCACCGCTTGTCGAATTTTAACCGTTTCACAAACCCTAAGATTTTATCCGTAAGAAAGGCAAATATCAGATGCCGAACTGATTGAGCTTGCGCGGACGCTTGCGGGCTTTGGCGAGCGCGTTGATGAGTTGGTCGCTGAGGTCGAGTATTTCTTCAAGCGATTCACTGGAAAAATCGTCCGGTGAAAGTTCGCGCATCATCAGGCCAATGTGCTGAAGCTGGTCATAAAACAGATGCGTTGGGTCAGGTTCTACGAGTTCGTGAGCAATTTCGTTTTCAATCGCGGCGGCAGCCGCAGCGATTTCGCTATTCAACGACTCTGATTCGACTGCCGTTGGCGACTCTGACTTGCCTAAGAGTCCGTTGATTCTCAGCCGCAAGCGTGCACCAGATTCTTGAGATGCCAAATGTGTCTTCAGCATTTCAACCCGCAGCCGTTCAGTTTTGGCTGGTGTCTTATTCAAGGTATGCACCGTGAGTCGCGCGAGTTGTTCGGCTTCAAAAAGATTGATGCTGTGATTGGTAAGCGCAGCAATCAAATCGGCAGGGAAGTGCAGGACGCGCAAATAATGATCTACAAAAGTGCGCAGACTAATGCGGCCTTGCGTCTCGCGGTGGAGCAAGGCTTTGAGCGCATCGGCTACGCGGTGCATTTGCTCGCGGTCATAACGGCTTGGCCTGCCGCGCCGCGACGTGCTGCCTCCATAAGTTTCTTGGTGGCGAATCGCAACCAGCATCTGTTCAATGGCTTGCTCGGATTTTGGCAAATCCTGCGGCACACGTTCGCGGAGTTCAGCCAGCAGTTTCCGAACGGCTGCGGGATTCGTCAATGTATCGGGTTGGCGTTGGCGGCGGCGCGTGGCGCGCGTAGTCGTAGTCATAATTTTGCATTCTATTCATTCAGCCAATGCGGACAAGCCAATCGCACCGTACACCGATTGCAAGCGTGTTCGTTGACTTGCGCCGTGAATTGTTTTTGTCCAAACGCCAGCCAACGTCTTTGCAATTGTTGAACTTCCCCATCCATGTTTTCGGCTTTACGATTCCAAAGGTAACGATAGATCACTCCGTCGGCGGCTGAGAAAACATATGGCTTCAATTCTGGCTCGCGTTGTTTGAGCAACAGAAACGCCGCGCGTTGCGCCGTATCTAACCCGCTCCACAGCAATTCATCCGGCGCGTTCTTGCTGGCGGAATCAGCCAGCGACTCAGGCCGAAACAAAAACGCATGCGTGGCTCCGTCATTGCCTTTGAACTGCGCGATCAAATCGAAACGAAGCGGCAAAGCGTCATCGCTTTTCAATGTAGCCTCAGCAAATTCAAGCGCCGTCACGCGCGGTTCATAAGCACTCGCAAAGCGGCGCGCGTAAAGTTCGCCGTAGCGTTGATAGATCGGATAATGCGGATGCTCGCCGTGTTTGACTGCACTATATTGCGCAGCGAAAAGTTGCGCCGCTTGTGCTTCAGCCGCAGCTTGTCCTGAGTCTTGCGCGACGCGAATCAGCGCTTCACAAGCCAAGCGCAGCGACAGATAAAAATGCACGTACTGCGGCATCTCCAAAACCGGAAAGCGAATGCCTACGAAATTTTCGAGGTAGGTTTTGACGCCACAACTTTTGCTATCCAACGCGCGCGCGGCCAATTTCGGCTCAGCTTTTGCGCCCCACAGCGGAGTCATCGTGATTTGTTCCGCCGCCTTCACGGCTCCTGTCCAGTGCAATTCAGGAATCTCAAAACGCTCCTGCCATTGATCGAGCAATGGCGTGACCGAACGGCGCCGCGCGCGGTCGCTGCCTGATTTCGATTCGGCGCACGAGACGACGACGGCGCGTTGGGCGCGCGTGACGCCTACGAAAAGTAACGCATCAGCTTGCGCGAGTTCGTCAGTTTTCGATGGCAATAAACTCGGCGGCAACCACCAGCTTTCGCGGCCTTGCCCCAACGTTTGTCCGGCGACGATGACGCAGGGGAATTCCAACCCCTTCGAAGCGTGACAGGTCATCACGCGCACCGCGTCAGGGTCAGCCGACGGCAAGTCAGGGCTCGCCGCGCCCGCCGCCAACTTGTTGCGCAACTGTTCGGCGAACGTGAGCCGCGCTTTGGTCGCCGATTCATTCAAGTGAGCAAAGCGATAACTCGCCGCGCGCGACAACGTAGAAATGATTTCGCTCAACGTCAGCGAACGTTGCGCATTCGGTTCAGAGCGCAATGCGCGACGCAAATAGTCACTCGCGTCGAAAAGAAAATGGCAAAGCATCGTGAACGCATCGGCGTCGAGCATCTCAACTTTCAACGCCGTCACGACTCGCTGAACTTCGTCGGCAAACGCAGCGAGTTCAAGCGGAACAATCAAATCAGTTTGGTCGCGTTCCGCGGCTAGCCAATTTTGAATCAGTTCGTTAAGCAGCTTTTCGTCGTACCGTTCGCGTCCCAGCGCGTAAACCAAGCGGGGCAGGGAACTCGTCAACGAATCAGGCAGCGTCGCAATCGCTACCAAATCACCAGCCGCGCCTTCTGCTGTCAGCAAGCCGCTTGTCGCGGCGCGAATGCCCTGCGCGCCCAACGTGAGAACTATATTGCGCACGTCGGAATTGCGCCGCGCCAATACGGCGATGTCCGCCGGACGAACGCCTTCATCCAACCACTGGCGCACTTGACGCGCAATGCCTTGAGATTCGGCTTCATCAGAATTGACACGCGCGATGGCGACTGACAGCGAAGCGAGTGAGGTTTGCGATGAACCCGCGCGCCATTCAACTTGATTCAAAGCCGGTTCGTTGGCAGCGAGCAATTCGCCAAGTTGATTGGCGGCGCTGACGACTTCAGGAGACGAGCGGTAATTCACTTCTAACTCGAAGACCTGCGCGTTGGGAAAGTCGTGATGAAACTCGCTGACGTTTTCAGGCGCGGCCCCGCGAAAGCGATAGATGGCTTGTCGCATGTCGCCTACGACCCACGGCGGATTTTCAGGGCCACACAAGCTACGCAACAACACGGCAACGGTACGGCTTACGTCTTGATATTCATCCACCATCACCCAGCGGTATTTTTGCCGCAGCGCCACGACGAGGTTGGGTTGTTCGGCCATCACGCGAATCGGCTCCGCGATGAGGTCGGCGAAATCTACGGCGGGTTGCGCTTGCTTGGCTTGTTCGTAAGCGCGAAAGACCGTCAGCAATTCGTTCGCTTTTCTCACTGCGTCAGCCTCGCCGCCATTCCCGGCCCACGCGGCGATTTCCCTTTCCAGCAAGTCCGGCGTAATCGGTTGATCGTCCAGCACGCGGTCTTTGACGAAGCTGATATGTCGCATCAATCGCTTCACCGTTTCTTCGAGATCGCGCAGATTCAGCAACGAAGGAATGTCGAGCTGGCCAATCAACTGATTGATGATTTCTTCCTGCCCTGCTTCGTCGAGCAACGCGAACGATTCGCTCAGGCCGAGCGCGTGCGTATGCAAAAAGCTCATCCCGAATCCGTGAAACGTAGCGATCTCGATTTGATTGGCTACGTCATCGCCGAAGCGCGCGGCTACCCGTTCGCGCAACTCTTCGGTCGCGTCGTTGCTGAACGTCAACACCAACATTTGATCGGGACGCGCGGCTTGGTCTTCCAACAAAAATTCGATGCGATGAATCAGCGTCGCCGTCTTGCCCGTACCCGGCCCTGCCGTGACGAGCGCAGGCGAGCCGATGTGCGTAGCGGCTTTGAGCTGTTGGTCGTTCACACTCACCGGTTTTTTGCGCGGCTTGGGTGCTTCAGTCTTTGCCGATGGTTCGGCAAAGACTGATTGAAACAAGCCCTCAGCCAATTGCGCGCGAATCAATTTGATGGGCAACGCGTGCTGGTCGGCTAACGCTTCGGTGGTCAGCGCGACATTGTTCAGCCATTCATCGAAAAGGGAAGTGGCCGGACACAAAAACTCATTGGCAAAGGCATTGGCTTCGGCCTCTTCGCGCGCCTTGCGGCTGTAACGCGCGAGTGACGCCGCGCCGTCATTCAGATACGCCGAAGCGATCAACGGATCAGGTTCACGGTCATCGTGCGCCGTGAGCCTTTTGTGCATTACGAGATGGCCGAGTTCGTGCGCTAATACCCACAGCAATTCCTGCGGCTTACGGTCAAGGCGGTCGTTGTAATGAATGACGCCTTCGGTCGGTGAAACTTCTGCGCGGCTGCCGTCAATCACGGCGGCAGGTACTGCGACAGCTTCGATTTGATAGGCGGTGGTGAGATACGCGCGCAAAGCATCGAGCAGGGAACTGGCTTCGGCTTGAATGGTCTGGCGCGTTTGCCGTCCGGCGTCTTTAGCGTGTTGGAGGGTTCGCATATCCTAAATGTGGCACAAGATGCCTTCTTGTGCCACAGCTTGCCGAACGATTACTGACTGCGTATCTTGGCTGCGTCACAAAAGAATCAATTCAGGAGGAAGAATGAAAAGCAAACGAATCGCGTTATTCACTTTTGCCGCGCTCGTGCTTGGCTCAATTATTATGAAGGCTCAGGATTCACCCAAACCCCCCGTCGCTAAAAAGCTACCTAAAGTAACTAAAATTCATGGCTACAAAGAAACCGATAACTATTTCTGGTTGCGCGAAAAAGAGAAACCTGAAGTTATCGAATACCTTAAAGCCGAAACTGCTTACGCCGACGCGATGACTGCCGGGCAAAAAGGCTTTCGCGATGCGCTGTATAAAGAAATGCTCGCCCGCATTAAGGAAACGGATGTAGACGTGCCTTACAAAAAAGGCACTTATTACTATTACACTCGTACCATTAAAGGGCAGCAATATCCGGTCTTTTGCCGCAAAGCCAAATCAATGCGCGGCGCTGAAGAAATCACGCTTGATATGAATGCGATGGCAAAAGGGAAACAGTTTTTTAACCTCGGTGCTTATGACATCAGCGAAGACGGAAACCTGCTGGCCTATACCACTGACGAAACTGGTTTTCGGCAATACAAGTTGCATGTAAAAAATCTTAAGAATGGCAGAGTTACGCGCAATATCGCTGAACGAGTTACGTCGCTGGAATGGGGCAATGATAACAAAACCTTGATTTATGGACAGGAAGACGCAACGACCAAACGGTCGGATAAAATCTTTCGCACGATGCTCGGCAGTCGCAAAGAACACGAATTAGTATTTGAAGAAAAAGACGAGCTTTATAACACAGGCGTAGGCAAAACCCGCAGCAGCGGATATTTACTGATTGAGTCATCTAGTTCAACAACCAGTGAGGTTCGGTATTTGAGTGCCAACCAACCCGATGGTGCGTTTCAGCTGGTTTTGCCGCGCAAAGAAGAGCATGAATATTATCTCGACCACATTGGCGACAAATTTTATGTTCGCACCAACGATCAAGGCAAAAATTTCAGGCTAGTTACTGCTTCTACCAACGAACCTGGGAATAAAACGAACTGGCAGGAAGTTATTCCGCATCGCAAAGACGTGATGCTCGAAGATACCGATTGTTTCGCCACGCATTTTATTGCCGAAGAACGTAAGAATGGCATACCGCAATTTACCGTACATGATTTAGGAACAGGGAAGTCGCACGTCATCGAATTTCCTGAACCGGT
>JANNUY010000390.1:0-10727 GCA_031414155.1 Acidobacteriota bacterium | reverse complement strand
TTGATGAATGCCTTCGCCGACGGCCTGAACTATTACCTCTATAAACATCCGCAAGAGAAGCCCAAAGTCATCACGCGCGTTGAACCGTGGATGGCTTTGAGTTTTACCGAAGGCAGCATTGGCGGCGACATTGAGAGCATCAACTTGCGCCAGCTTGCGGCCTTTTACAGCAAGTCGCCCGAAGCTCGCGTAGCCGTCCAACCATACATTGGCGAAAAGCCGCACGACGGCGAACCGCGTGGCTCGAACGGCTTTGCCATTGCGCCGAAAAATACGGCGGGCGGCAAGGCTCTGTTGCTCATCAATCCGCACACTTCGTTTTTCTTCCGCGATGAAGTGCAAGTCACGAGCGGCGCAGGGCTGAACGCTTATGGCGCAGTGACGTGGGGGCAGTTCTTTGTTTATCAGGGCTTCAACGAACGCTGCGGCTGGATGCACACGTCAAGCGGCGTAGACAACATTGACGAATACTTAGAAAGCAACATCAAAAAAGTAAGCCGCTATTTTTATCGTTACGGCAATGGCGAACGTCCGCTGCTCACCAGCAAAATCATCGTGCCGTATAAAACCGCGAGCGGGATGGCAAACAAAGAGTTCACCGTCTATCGCACGCATCACGGCCCCGTCGTGCGCGAAGCCGATGGCAAGTGGGTCAGTGTGCGGTTGATGCAAGAGCCGATCAAAGCCTTGACGCAATCTTATAGCCGCACCAAAGCGCGCGATTACCGCTCGTTCAGCCAGACGATGGAACTGCATACGAACTCATCGAACAATACGATTTACGCCGACGCCGATGGCAACATCGCTTACTTCCACGCGAACTTTATCCCGCGCCGCGACGCGCGTTTTGATTGGAAAAAACCTGTTGAAGGCAGCGACACCGCGACGGAATGGAAGGGCGTGCTTTCGCTGGATGAATCGCCCAAGCTGTTCAACCCCGCGAGCGGATGGCTTTACAACACCAACAACTCGCCGTGGTCGGCAGCGGGCG
Source organism: Acidobacteriota bacterium (assembly GCA_031414155.1). Classification (GTDB taxonomy): domain Bacteria; phylum Acidobacteriota; class Blastocatellia; order RBC074; family RBC074; genus JACPYM01. The sequence goes on along the minus strand of JANNUY010000390.1, from coordinate 9,736 downwards.
CGAACAGTCCCAAGCAAAGCGACTATCCGGCTTACGTCGAAACCTATCCCGAAAACGCGCGCGGCTTACACGCCCTTCGCGTACTCGAAAACAAAAAAGACTTCACGTTGGATTCGCTCATCGCGGCGGCTTATGACACTTATCTGCCCGCGTTCGAGACGATGATTCCCGCGCTCATCAAGGCGTGGGATAAGGCTGCGACGGACGATCCGCTTAAGACGAAACTTGCCGAACCAGTTGCTTTATTGCGTGCGTGGGATTTGCGCTGGTCGGCGAATTCGGCGGTTACGTCAGTCGCGGTGTATTGGGGCGAAGACATTTTGCGGCGCGTCAGCCGAGGCGCAACTTTGCGTGCGGGTGCGTTGATGGAACAACAGCTTGTGGCGAAGGCTACGGAAGAACAATTGTTGCAATCGCTCGCCGCCGCCGTTGACAAACTCGCAGCCGATTTCGGCAACTGGCAAACGCCGTGGGGCGAGATCAACCGCTTTCAACGCCTGACGGGCGACATCGTGCAACCTTTCAACGACGCGCAACCCAGCATCCCCGTAGCCTTCCCCTCGGCGCGTTGGGGATCGCTTGCCTCGTTCGGCGCGCGCAGCTACGCGGGAACCAAGCGTATGTATGGAACCAGCGGCAACAGCTTCGTCGCCGTCGTCGAATTCGGCCCGCGCGTGCGCGCCAAAGCCGTCACCGCAGGCGGATTGAACGGCAACCCCGCGTCAAAGCATTTCAACGATCAGGCGGCGCGTTACAGCACGGGCGATTTGCGTGAAGTTTATTTTTACCGCGAACAGTTGAACGGACATATTGAGCGGCAATACCAACCGGGGCAGTAATTGGAGACGGCTGCTTAATGAATTACGGTTTAATCGCAGGCAACGGACGTTTCCCCTTTCTCGTGCTGGCAGGCGCGCGCGCGCAAGGCATTGAACTCGCCGTCGCGGCCATTAAAGAAGAAACCGATGCGACGATTGAACAACAAGCCCGCATCGTCGAATGGGTCAGCGTCGGCCATCTGGGCAAGCTCATCAAATTTTTTCAACGCCATCAGGTGACGCACGTCATCATGGCCGGACAGGTCAAGCACGTACAGATTTTCAGCCTCAATGCGTTGCCCGATTGGCGGATGACGAAAATGCTTGCACGGTTGCCGCGTCGCAATACCGACGCCCTCATCGGAGCCATCGCCGACGAACTTGCCAGCGAAGGCATCGAGCTGATTGATTCAACTACGTTTTTGCAAGACCACCTCGCGCGCGCAGGCGTGCTGACCAAACGCGCGCCCAGCAAGCACGAACTCGCCGACATTGAATACGGCTTGCACGTAGCCAACGAGCTCGCGCGCCTCGACCTCGGCCAAACCATCGTCGTCAAAAATCAGGCTGTCGTCGCGCTCGAAGCGATGGAAGGCACTGACGCCACGATTCGCCGCGCGGCTGAACTGGTGCGCAATCGTCCGCTCACTGTCATCAAGGTCGCCAAGCCCAATCAAGACATGCGCTTTGACGTGCCGGTCATCGGCTTGCAAACGCTGGATACGCTCAAGGCGTGCAACGTGACGGCGATGTCGCTGACGGCAGACAAGACGTTGATCTTTGATCGTGATGAAGTTTTGCAAGGATTGAATCAGGCGAAGATTTCTTTGATTGCGCGATAAGGTGGCGCGCCGCAAAATACCACAGTATTTCCACATTTCGTCGTGGTCGTTATGACCAGGAAATTATCCGTATGCAATTGCGTTTGATTGTGTTGAATGGCGCGGCAGAAGGCAGTCAGTGCCAGTTCGACTCAGAATGGGTAGGCCAATGGCTGTTGCTCGGTCGTAGCCGCGAGAGCGCGTTGCCGCTCGCTGGAGCGTTGCTGGTTTCGGTGCGGCACGCGGTGCTGTGCGCAGAAGACGACGGCTTTTATTTGATTGATCAGCAAAGCACCAATGGCACATTCGTCAACGGTAAGCAGATTGAACGCGTAAAGTTGCGCCATGATGATTTGGTTCAATTGGGCACGGGCGGGCCACAACTGGCCGTGGAAATTGAGGCTCCTGTCGCAGCAGTCAGTTACGAGACGAATGTGGATGCGCTGGCGACTCAAGCGCCAGCCGCGCCGCCCTCGGGGTTGCCACCGCGCTTCGACTCCAATGTGGATGTGCTGAAACAACGGCTTTCTTTGCGGATTCAGTCGCCATCGTCATCACCGATAACATCCCGACTTGATACGATAGGGCTTTATCAACCAAAGGCCGGGGCAGAGGCCGATGCGGGCAAGTTGCCGCGTTCGCTGGGCATGGCGCTTGCGGCGTGTTGCGGCCTGGGATTGGGTTTCGTGATGCTCGTACTCACGCTGGCGAGTTTGGGCTGGTTCACTACGCTGCTTGCTTCGGTCGTAGCCTTTGTGCCCGCGATGATTTATTTGAGTGCGTTTCTATGGCTTGATCGTTACGACCCCGAACCGTGGGGTACGTTGGCCTTCGCATTCGGTTGGGGCGCGCTGTTTTCTATTTTGGTGTCGGGCATCGTCAATACGCTGTTTGGCGCAGCGGCGTTGAATGTGGTGGGGACGAACGCGGCGGATACGCTTACCGGCGTGCTGTCTGCGCCGATGATCGAAGAAGCCACGAAAGGCCTGGGCGTGCTGTTGATCTGGCTGATCTTTCGCAAAGATTTCGACAGCGTCGTGGATGGCATCGTATACGCGGGCGTCGTCGCGCTGGGTTTCGCCGCGATGGAAAACGTGGATTATTACGGGCGCAGCTTTAACGAAGAAGGTTGGGCCGGACTGTTCAGCACCTTCATTTTACGCGGTGTGCTGTCGCCGTTTTCGCACGTGCTGTTTACTTCTATGACGGGCATTGGGTGCGGCTTCGCGCGCGAATCGCATCAGGCGGGTGTTCGCTGGATAGCACCAGTGGTCGGACTGTTGGGCGCGATGTTTTTGCACGCGCTGTGGAATCTGTTGGCGTCATTCAGCAACGGGACATTCTTTTTCGGCTATCTGGTGTTGCAGGTTCCGCTGTTTCTGATGTTCGTCATGGCGTTCTTTTATCTGGTGCGCCGCGAGGGCCGCATCCTGACTGATGCGCTGGCGTTTGAAGTGCAACGCGGGTTATTGACGCAAGACCAATTGAATATGCTGGTCTCGCTCTTTGGCCGTACGCGCTGGGTGATGGCGGGCGCAGGGAATCGTGATTGTATTGACGCGCGCCGACAATTTTTGCGTACCGCGTCAAAGCTCGGCCTTTGCCACTGGCACGTCTCGCGCGCCGTTTCTGCTCAATCGCAAACCGCCAGCTTCCCGCTGATTCCACGGCTGCAAGCCGAACTTATTGCGTTACGGGAACGGATATGAGTGCTGAGTGCTGAGTGCTGAGTCTCAACGCGGGAAAATTACTTTGCCTGAAACTCAGTACTCAGTACTCAGCACTCAGCACTTTCAATATGAACAAGCCAAAAACTCTGTCCATCATCACTGCTTCTGAAATCGGCGAATATGCCTATTGCGCCAAAGCCTGGCACTTGCGACGTTCAGGCATTGAGCCGCGCGGCGCGCAACTGGCTGAAGGCACGGCCTTTCACGAGCAGCACGGCGAGTGGACGGCGCAGGCTGCGCACTGGGAAAGCACGGCGCGGCGACTGTTTGGCGTGGCGTTGATACTGCTGTGTTTGCTGGCGTTGTATTGGCTGCTGAACGGAGGGAGCCGATGAGCGACCCCATGAGTGAAATGTTATGGTTGCCGATTGCCATCATCGCCGTATTGTTGTTGTTGGCGGCGTGGATGATGTGGCACGCGCAAGGCTATCAACGCGCAGGCGGGTTGCCGCCGGGCAAGATCGTTTATGAAGACGTATCGCACCTTGCCCGCGCGCCGCTGACCGCACCGCGTTACGGCTTACGCGGCAAGCCCGATTACCTATTGCAAACCGAAACTGAAGCGTTGATTCCGGTCGAAGTGAAATCGGGCAACGCGCCGCCTTCGGGCCAACCGCACGACGGGCATGTGCTGCAACTGGCAGCTTATTTTTTATTGGTCGAAGAAGCACTCGACGAAACCGCGCCGTATGGTTTGATTCGTTATCGCAATCGTTCGCTGCGCGTGAAAAATGCGCCGCCGCTGCGCGCGCGTTTGCTGAGTACTTTGCGCCGCATGCGCGCGCAACTCACGGCTGACGAAGTACGGCGCAATCACACGCAAGCCAATCGCTGTGCGCGCTGTTCAGTCGCGCACGCCTGCGACGAACGTTTAGCCTAAACAAGAGAAGGACACCGTCACGATGAGTTCGGAAAACAATGCGAAAGCAAGTTGGCTCGGCCAGTTTGCGCTTTATCTGATTTTGTTCGCGTTGCTGATTTCAGCCGCCGCTTATTTTTGGTGGGGTAGCGGCGAAGCGCCTGCAACGCCAAAGGCTACGCCCAGCGAAACGCCCAAGCCTGCTGAAGCTCCGGCTGGAGTAGCGGGGCACGATGCGCCGCGCGCTACGCCCTGACCCATTGGGTTAGTAAGCGCTTTCCAAACGTGCATTCGGAATAGTCGCTTCGCGTCGCATCCAAAGATAAGCGAGCAATCCGCCGCACACCATCCCTAACAAGTCACATTGCAAATCGTTGGGCGTGTCGTAAGCGCCGTGAATGCGCCAGCCCGGATTGGGGTGCATGTATTTGTCGTCCCACAGTTCCAGCACTTCATAAAAGCCCGCCAGCGTGAACATCGTCGTCACCGCGAACAGCGTCACCAGCGGCAACGGCAGCGCGTAGCCGAACTTTTTCAAACCTGAATCCATCAGCCACACCATTACTGGCGTGACGAGAAAGGGAACTGCGGTGTGCGTGAATTCGTCGTACTGAAACCAAGCGTATTGCTGGTTATACATGCCAGTGATGTTGCCCAGCCAGTCCAGCGCAATCGAAAGCCACAGCAAGCCCAGCAAAAACAGCGGTAGCCGTAGGCCATAACAGGATTCGACAAAATGGCGAAACAGCCCTAACAGCAGCGCGCCTACGGGCAGGCTGATGTAACCGGGCAGGTAAGCCATACGGAATAAGAACAACGCAGTGACCGCAAAAAAGCCGACGATCATCGGCCACTCAAAACGTTTTGCCCACGGTTGCATAAGTATTAGGCCTCGGACTTCAGACCTCAGACCTCAGACCTCAGACTTTTTCGGCTAGCGCGCAGCCTGGTCGGAAGTCTGAAGTCGGAAGTCTGAAGTCGTAAAAATAACCAGATGAAAGCGGCGATCACTGTCAGCCAGTTGCTCGCCGCGCGAATCGGCGTCGAACGAAATTCTGCAATGATGCGATGTTCGCCCGGCGGCAGGGGTAAGACGATTTCGCCATAAGCGCCGCGCGTGTGCGGCGTGACTTGCCCGTCAATCGAAAGAGTCCAGCCCGGATAGTCGAAGATGCGCCATTGCAACTGTGTAGCGTATTTCGTTCGCACGTTGACGACGCGGTATTCGGGTTGCCACGTGATGGCTTGCGCGTCGCCTGCGTCTTCGTAAATGAACTGTACGGTTGAAATCGTAGGCACTTCGCGCGGCGCAGTCGCGGGTAACGTAGCGAAATTGAAGTGCTGCGGATTCGGTGCGAACGCTTCACTGCGCATCATCGGCGATATAACGTTTTGATAACTCACGCCAATGAGTGCGAACAGCGCCAACGCCGCGATGAAGCGCCTCGAACCTGCCGCCTGCCAGCACGCGCCAATCAGTAAGGCCAACGCGAAACTCGCAACGCCCAACAGTCGCCACGCGAATACGCCAATCTCGATGCGCGGGATGAATTGTCCGATAGGCAACGACAAGCGCGTCATCAAGAATGCCGCGAGCGCGCCTATGCCGAAGTGTAGGGCAGGTTGGTAACCTACCCTACCTTTGTGCCACGCGATGGCCGCGCCCAACAACACTAACAACGCCGTAGTGCTAAACCACAGCCAATCAACGCGCGCGAAAAAACCGTCGCGGTGATCAAAGGCCGTCTGCGCGTAATCAAACACATATGTCTGATGATAAGGCCACGCTCGGTTCACATCGTCGGCGTGAATCAAGTGCTGTTCTAAAAACGCCGGATACAAATAAGCCGCCGCCAACAGCGAGCCGCCAATGAGCGACAATACGATCCAACTCAAAGCGCGCCATTGTCGCAGCCACACAAGGCGCGCGAGCAAACATAGCCCTGCCACTAAAGTGAACTGATAAGCCGTCGGCGGATGCGACCAGAGAAACGCGCCGTAACTCGCCGCCAAGCCTAACGCGGCGCGCATTCGTCCGTTTTCTTCCGACAGCTTTTCTGCAAAGAGCAAACACAGCGGCATCCATACGAAACTCAGCAACTCAGATTGCGCGCCGCGTTGGTATTGATTGAGCAAGTGATAAGGCGCAATCGTATAAGCCGCCATCGCGAGCCACGCGGCGTTGCGCGTGAGATGACGACGCGCGTAAAGATACATCGCCCACGCGGCGGCAAAACTCATGAACCAATAAGCGATCATCCATGTGCGAATCCAGTCGCGCGTCACGACATAAGCCAACGACGTGAGGTAATAAACGCCCGGCGGATAAAACGAAGTCGTAGGCGCGCCGTAACCTTTATCGGTTGCGTCGTCCCAACGCGGATAGATTTGTCCCGCTGCGAGTCCGCGCGCGAAGGCGTTCATCTGGTTGTAATGCATCCAGGCGTCGTGGGTGATCGGCATCGCGCCGCCACAGCAGCCGACGGCGCGGTCTTCGCCGATATAAAAAAACGGAAGCACGGCGATGCTTGTGATAACGGCGCACAGCAAAGCGGTTAGCCAGCGCGTCTTGCGTTCGTCATTCATGTTGTATGTGCGTTCAAGCAGGTGTGGGGATGACGCGCACTTTAACAGATGAGCAATCGTTATGCCGCGTGAGAAAAGAGATTTTAGAGAGTGCGGGCTGCAAGAATCGGCTGACACTTGCAAGGCTATATGCGTGTGGCTGTCGGGCAAAACAAACGGCACGAATCGTGTGAGCGATTCGTGCCGTTGAGAAGCGCGCGACTTTTCTTACTCAACCTTTTTCGGGCTAATCGGTAAACGTTAAAACGACAGCAACTCGTCGCGTGTCGCTTTGCGTGTGAATAAGCCATCGCCTTGCCCGCGCAAGCTGACGCGCACAGAAGTGAAAGCCAAGTTTTTGGGATTGTCTACGGTGAGCAAGACTGAACGTCCGGGCGCGGGCAATGCCTCCGCCGCCGTCTTGCGTGAACCGTCGGCATAAAGCGCTTCGAGGTTGACGGTGAAGCCCTTGCCGCCATTGCCCAGAAAGTCTTTGGCTCCGGTGGCGACCTCAAAGCAATCGCGTCCGGCGGCGCACTGATTGGCGCGCGGCGATTTTTTGATTTCGATGAGTTTGTTGAGAACTACGTCGGCATTGCCGCCGCCGTTGCGCGGCTTGAGTTCGCCAGTCGGATTGGCAGGCGGGACGAATTCGCGCGTCAGGTTGATGGCCTCGTCGTTGGCGCGGAATACGCCCGTGACGGTGACGAAAGCAGATTCGATGAAAAATTTCTGGCCGGGGCCGGCGGGTTTAGGCGCCGGTTTGATCGTACCGACCGTTCCGCCTGCATTATTGCTGCCCGCATTGCCCTGGCCTTTATTGCCCTTGTTCAGTTCGATGGTGTTTTTTAATTCGCCGATGGTGTTTGTCGCGGGCGGTGCCGGGTTCTTTGCTTCTTTGGTTTGGATTTTGCCTTTGACCTCTTCTGCTTGGTTGATTATCCCGCCCCCACTGGCATTGCCTGCCCCGCCAACGTTGAAAGGAGTGAACAACAACTTGGCGAAACGTGCTTCGCCGTTCACCGCCAGCGTCTTGACTGAAATGCCGCCGCCTTGCAAGCGGGCATCAGCGCGTACGTCAAATTTTTGTGGCACTGCGCCGCCGAGCGCCGAGACTTTCCAGGCGACCTCTATGATCTTTGAACCGTCGTTCCCAGTGCTTCTGATCGTGACGGCGGTGATGTCTATTGTGGCATCGGGTTTGTTGCCCTGACTGAACCCGGACCAAGGCAGTCCGGTCAGGATGAGCGCCGCGCTTAAAACAAAATGGGTTAATTGTGCTTTCATTTTCTACTCGTCCTCCGTGTAAAAGTGTTCTTTTCCAACGATGGACAAAGTAGCCGAAAGCGCGTCAGCAAATCTTAAAGGCGCATTGAAAGTTTTTTGAAATTTTTATAAAGGCTGGCTTAGTGGTTGGATCGTCCATCGCCGTCATAAAAACCCGCGCGGCGATAGGATTCGTCGAGCATTTCTACGACGTGTTTGACTTCGCATGAGGCGTCGAACATTCGCACGCCTGCGCCGAGTTGCATGTGGCAGCCGGGGTTGGCTGTGACCAGCGTATCAGCGCCGGTGGCTTTCACTTTATGAATCTTGTCTGACAGCAAGGCTTCTGACATTTCGGGTTCGCTGAGGTTATAAATGCCTGCGCCGCCACAGCAATCCTGAAAGCCTGCGAGTTGTTTGTATTCAAGCCCCGGAATGGATTGCAGCACTTTTTGCGGCGCGGTTTGCACTCGTTGCGCGTGATAAAGGTGGCACGGCGCATCGTATGTCACGGTTTGATTGAGTTCGGCTCCGGCTTTGATTTCGCCGTCGGCTAAAAACTCAGTCACGTCTTTGACGCGCGCGGCAAAGGCTTTGGCGCGTTCGGCGTAAGCGTCGTCGTGTTTGAGCAACTCACCGTATTCTTTTAACAGCGCGCCGCAACCCGCTGCGTTGATGATGATCGTGGCGTTTGCGGCTTCTTGCTCGAACGCCTCAATGTTGCGCCGCGCGAGTTGGCGCGCGAGTTCCATGTCGCCCGAATGTGCGTGCAACGCGCCACAACAGGCTTGCGCGCTCACGTGTTGATTACGCGCGCCGTTCACCGCCAGCACGCGCGTCGTCGCGTCATTGACATGTTTGAACAAACCCTCCATTACGCAACCGGTGAAAACTGAAACCGGACGCGGTTTCGTCGTTTGGCATTGCGCCGCATCGCGCCGAGTCGTCTTTCCCGTCGGGCGCGTCGTATCCAACAACGAAAACGCGAAATCCATCTGTGCCGATTGCCGTTTCAAAAAGCCCGAACGTAACGCCCACTTCGTCAGCGGAAAGCTGCGCATGATGCGCATCAACATAAAGTTCAACCGCAAGCGCCACGGATAAGGAAACATATGCCGCAGCGCCAGCTTCAACATGCTTTTCTGAAACGACCCGCGTGAGTTGGCCTGTTTCTGTTCAAGCAAATCTTCGCGTGCGGCTTCGAGCAAGAAGCCGTAATTCACGCCCGCCGGACAAGCCGTTTCGCACGCGCGGCAGCCCAAACATAAATCAATGTGTTTTTGATAAGCGGGCGAATCGGCTGCGAGACGGCCTTCGGCAACGGCGCGCATCAGGTAAATGCGTCCGCGCGGGCTGTCGTTTTCGTTGCCTAGTTGCTGATAGGTCGGACACGCAGGCAAACACAGGCCGCAATGAATACAGCCCAATAGCTTGTCGGTTTCGCTTTGTAATGCAGTTTGTAATCCCAGGTTCGTACTCATACTCAAGTCTTACGTGTCCGTAGCCCGACCGTAAGAGAGGGCTACCTCAAGGATGTGTTTCGTAATTCCGAAGGGCGCAATGCCGAGGTAGCCCTCACTTACGGTCGGGCTACGGACACGCATTATATGCCCGCGACAAAGCGTCCGTAATTCAATCGGCTGTGCGGGTCGTATTGTTTTTTCAAGCCTTGCATTA
>JANNUY010000389.1:0-1983 GCA_031414155.1 Acidobacteriota bacterium | reverse complement strand
TTCAAACGCGCTACGCCGACTTGAGCGAGATGTGTAGTCGTACCGAGCTTGAGCTGGCGGGCTTCATCAACCAGCGCGCCGAAAATTTCGGGGTCAAACAGCGGAATGCCGCCGATGAGTTTGAAACCGTCTACGCCTTTGGCATGCGCCCAGCGCACATATTCGCGCGCCAGTTCAGGCGAATTGATTGCGCCCTTATCCCAACTGTTGCCGGGCGTGACGTAAACGAACAAACGCGGCGCCACAATCTTGTTTTGCGCGCTGCGCTCGCGTTCTTTGATCGTCCAATCTACGCCATTGCCCGAACCGGGGTCGCGCACCGTCGTGACGCCGTGTGCCATCCAAAGCTTGTAAACATATTCCGCCGGAGTGCCTTGGGCGACGCCGCCTACGTGGCCGTGGCAATCAACGAAACCGGGCATTACATACATTCCCGTCGCGTCAATTTCTTTCACGCCTTTCGCGGGGCGACCGGCTTCACGGATGGCGACTTTGGGATAGCCGACGCTGCGAAATTCCTTGATGCGATTGTTTTCGATGACCAGATCAACCGGCCCCATCGGCGGCGCGCCGCTTCCGTCAATCAGCGTCACGCCGCGAATGACGAGCCGTTCAAACGGGCCTTCGCCCTCATCAGCCCGGCGGTCAGGCGCGGGTTGAATGGAACGCGGTGCTTGCGCGTTGAGGCTGAACGAACCAGCCAACAACATCACCAAAAGACAAATCAGTCGGCGCATAGGATGTGTTTCTCCTTGTTATGGAAGCAGATTGATTTATTGCAGGCGCGAATCGTAGGCGCTTCGTCTCGGTTTGCAAAGGCTGCGTATATCGCCTCGTGTCCGTAGCCCGCGCGTAAGCAAGGGCTGCCTCGATGTTGCACCCGTTGGATCAAGGTGCGCTATTTGAATGCAGCCCTTGCTTACGCGCGGGCTACGGACACATCGCTGAACTAAAACCGAATTCAGATTTGTTGCTATGGAGTAGCGTCGTTACAATGCGCTCGCACTTCAACCAATGGAGGAAACCTTATGCAAGTATTTAGAGGCCGCGAAACTGAATTGAGCAGCGAAGACCTGTTGCCTAACTTATCGTTGCAAGTTGGGCGAAATCTTCCCTAATCAACAACCGACACAGGCTTGAGGTTTTTACTCACATTTCAATCAATCAGCCAAGATGCAACCGACGAAAGACTTCTTTATCAGTTACAACAAAGCCGACGGCCAATGGGCTGAGTGGATGGCTTGGCAGTTGGAAGCAGCCGGTTACCGCGTAACCATCCAGGCATGGGACTTCCGCCCCGGTTCAAACTTTGTTCTGGATATGCAACGCGGGTTAACCGAAGCTGAACGTGTCATTGCGGTACTCTCACCTGACTTTCTCAACGCGCTTTATACCCAACCAGAATGGGCCGCCGCATTTGCCAATGATCCAACCGGAAGCCAGTCCTTGCTTATCCCCGTGCGGGTACGCGAATGCTCGCCGACCGGGTTGCTAAAACAAGTTGTTTTCATTGATGTCGTGGGCATCGGCGAAACAGAAGCGAAAGCATCGCTATTAGCAGGCGTCACGCGCGGTCGTGCCAAGCCGCAGACCGCACCGGGCTTTCCGAGTGCGACACCGCACACGATCAATACCAAGCCTGATTTTTTGTGGTTGCAATATCTTTCAACCCTGGAGCGCCAAGTCAGCACCGTTCGCATCTTCGGCGACGAAGCGCCGCACGCTCTCGATCAAGTCTTTGTCGAACTCTCGCTCAATGAAGATTACGAACGCCGCCCGCATCAGGCCGAGTTTATGGGGATGATGGATAGCGAATTGCGGAGCATGCGTTCCGTCTTTGGCGACGTAGATCGCCAGCCCGATGACGACGACCCTACGCAACGTCATCAAACCAAAATCAAACGCACGCTCAAACCCGACGAACTCTTGAGCCGTCACACCCACGCCGTCATCACCGGAGCGCCCGGTTGCGGCAAGACTACG
>JANNUY010000388.1:0-2988 GCA_031414155.1 Acidobacteriota bacterium | reverse complement strand
CCAATGCGATGATTCATCCTTGCCCAACAGCAAGAGCGCGGTGTTCGTGAGCTTGTCGTTCACGCAAAGCCGGGCTTTATTCAGAAACGTCAGATCGTCCCAGCCCGCCGCCTCCGACGCGAGTTGTGGATGCTTTTCCTGATACTGCGCCCGCGCGAATTGCAAGGCTTGCGCATCGAGATTGGCGAGCGTGGCGTCCTCGACGATTTGCGCCGACCAATCCTGTTGCCCGGCGGAAAGTATCTGCCACAGTTTGCGCTCCTTTTCCGGGAAGTCGTGCAGCTTCTGTTTGTAGCTGCCAACGCGAATGTAGCGCTCATCTTTGAAACTAACCGGAGCCGTTTGCGCGGCTTGAATCTCAAACAGCGCGACGGGCAAGCCATCCATTTCGAATTGGTGCATCGCCACGTCTAAGCGGGGATTGAGTTGGCGCAACAGCCAGTTTTCCAACTCTTCCTGTTTGACCTTCGCTTGTTTGGGCTGAAACGAAGTGCCGACGACGCGGTGCGTGCCGTCTTCAATGCCCCAGACCAGATAGCCGAACGGCTGATGGTGCAACGCCGCACCGTTCGCCAGCGCGGAAATGTATTCGCCAATCAGGTGCGGATTGTCGTTGTTGTGCTTGAACTCGACCCATTCCGTTTCGGCATTCAGGCGCAGGAGTTCTCTCAATTTGGTTTGCAGTGCCGTCATCAAATTTTGGTTGGTAATATCCGCCAAGCTACATCGTTACGTCGGAAGCCGCCACATTCGCCCGCGCACCACCATCGCTTCACGCTTTCCACTCCGCCAGCATATTGCAAAACAACGCGCCTTGTTCAAGCGCATCATCCAGCGCCCGATGTGTATGTGGCAGTTTGTCGAACCAGCGTTTCGGCATGTTGCGTTTGGTGCTGGCGCGGTAATCAGTTTTCAGCATTGCCATCGCAAACGTTTTGATGTCGAGCGCCGAGTGCGAGAACGGGCTTTCACCGGCGAAGCGCATCAGATACCAATAGACGAACATAAAGTCGTAGGCCGCCGGATAGCCCACGAACACCGGTTTGCCCGGCAGCGCCTTGAGCCACGCGACGTAACGCGGCATCACTGCGGCAGGGTCTTCCGGGTTTTCGCGGCAGGCTGCCCAGGCTTCGGGTTGTGTTTGCCACCACGCCATTGTCCCCGCATCGGCGACGGCTTCAGGTAATGTGGTCAGATTGGCGGTAAACGTACTGACCAATGTCTTGTCCGCCAGATAAGCCGCCGAACCGAAACTCAGCATGGAATTGACGCCGGGAATCGGACCGTCGCTTTCTACATCAGTGCTGACATAAATCTCAGGTTGGTCTTTCATACTTTCCATCCGGTTTTGGGTAGCCATTGCCCGTTGAAACTCGTGTTGGTTTGCAAGGCGCTCATGAGCGGCATCAGGAATTCGTAGAGGCGCGCGACGGCTTCGGGCAACGCGAGATCGTAGCTTTTGAGTTTGTTCTTGCGCACGAACGCACGCCATTGCGCGAGCTTGGCAGGATGTTCGCCGAAGCTGTTTGTCAATCCAATCGGTTCGCCGGTCGGCAAGGCCGTGCGTTGCTGCGCAAACGTAGCTTCAAGCGCCGCGAGCAACAGCGCACCGTCAAAGGCGAAGGTCTCGGTAAAAAACCACAAGTCCGCATAATCTTTCATCCGGCTGTTGGCGATGCCTCGTTCGACCATCGCGTGAAATTTTTCAGCGACGACGGTTTCGCGTTGATAAGCGCGCAATACGGGCGCAGGAAAATCGAGCATGGTCGGGTAAGTCAATTCGGTTGGCGATGGAATCACGGCGTCGCCGAAGCCTACGTCAACTTGCAAAGGGATGCGCGCCTTGCCGAGCATCGCCAACAGGTGAATGCGCACGCCTTCATACTTGCGGTCTTCGCGGATGACGCTGCCTTGCACGCTGTGCGGCAGAAATTCCAAGCCATCCGGTTCGCAAGCAATCGCGCAGATTTCCCGAAAGACCGCTTCCATCTCGGCTATCGTATTGCGTCCGTAACCCAACAAGTCCAGGTCTTGCGTAGCGCGATGCGGCTCGTCGCTCCACAAACCAAACAGCATCGCGCCTTTCAACACGAAACGATCCCGATGCGCCGATTGCGTCATCCGATAGAGCCAGCGTTCTAACCCGTAATTGGTCAACGTATGCTGAAACTCAGTGCCGCGCGCCCGTGTTCGTTGCAACAATCGGTCGCGTACCGAAGCCGCCAGATTGGTCACTTCACGTTTTTTCATTCGAGTGATTCCAGATAAGGGTAAATCACGCGCGCCACGCGGCAGATTTCAGCGTAACGCCAAATCTCATCCACCGTTGCTTTGCGTTGCCGCAACGTATCGCGCAACGCCTCGAGCGCGACATCAATGCCGATCTTGTTGCGGTATTTGAAACAGTCGGCGACGGTTTTAGCGGTGGAATACACGCGCACCGGCACGCCTTCGAGTTCGTGCGTTTCCAGTCCGGCAGTGAAGGCTTCGCCCGAAAAGAAATGAACGCGCAGCGGCGGTGCGTCTATGGTGGGGCGGCGCGTACCGCGTTCGAGCGCGAGCCAAACTTCAAACGGCTTTTGCGTCGTCAATTCGTGAAAGCGCAACGCCGACAGCAAACAGACGACGCCTTTGGGTACACGCTTGGCGGCCTGAATGAAACTGTAATGCTCGCTGATTTCGGTTCCGGCGAGGCGATACAATCCGCGCCCTTCGCGTTCGATCACGCCGCGTTCGACCAGCCGCTGCAACGTCATGGGATGGACGCCTTGTTGCGTGAGTTCACCGGCACGCGCTACGCCAGCGCGCTGAATGATTCGTTTGGTTTGCCTCGTAACTTCGGTCGTCGCCATCTTTAACTCTGTGATTAACTGTAATCATTTATTATTAAGTGTAAACATATTATCACACTCCTTGCTCTGAGTCGAAGCAAAGGGAAAGCCGAAAGAGAGTTGCGGTTGGCAGCGTGCGAAAGGAAACACACTATGG
>JANNUY010000387.1:0-2084 GCA_031414155.1 Acidobacteriota bacterium | reverse complement strand
GGCAATTTCCCGTTCATTGGTTTTGGGGAAATTGCCACAGAGGCACAGAGGCACAGAGTTTATTTTGAGGGGAGATTATCGCCGGATGCTCAATCCGTTAGAGGCAAGATGCTCATCTTTTCTCTTACTAAGTACTCTGTTCCTCTGTGGCAAATCAGAGTTGGTAAGAAAAGGCCTTGCCTCGGTTAAATTAAGGGTCAGGCGATAATCTCCATCCCCAAAAATCTCTGTGTCTCTGTGCCTCTGTGGCAAATCAGCGTTGGATTGCGGAAATCATTGCTCTTGCCTATCTTTACCGCCGCATTCCACTGCGTTCCGCACTTCACTTAACACACTTTGGCAGAAAAGGTTTCCGAGCAATGGCGAAAAGCATTCTGGTCGTAGACGACGAAAAAAACCAACGCGACATCCTGCAACTAATTCTCTCTGGCGAACGCGATGCCGAGGGCAATGCGCTGTATGACATCAAGACCGCCAGCAACGGGCAGGAAGCCTTGCGCCAGTTCAAGAACGAAAAGTTCGACCTCGTGCTGACCGACCTCAAGATGGCGGGGATGGACGGGTTGCAATTGCTCAACGAAATCTCGCAACTCGATAGTTCGCTGCCGGTGATCTTGATGACGGCGCACGGCTCAATTGATACGGTCAAAGAAGCGCTGCGTGGTGGAGCGTTTGATTATTTAGAAAAGCCGCTCGAACGCCTGAAATTGCTTTCGACCGTTGCCAATGCCGTAGCCCAAATGCGCGCCGTAGACGAAGAAATCATCGGCGTTTCCGACGCGATGGAGCGCGTCAAAAAGATGATCGTCAAAGTCGCGGTGTCTTCGTCAACGGTGCTGATTCGCGGCGAATCGGGTACGGGCAAAGAACGCATCGCGCGCGCCATCCACAAAGCCAGCCCTCGCATCGGCGAAAGATTTCAAGCTGTCAATTGCGCGGCGATCAATGAGAACCTGCTTGAGTCGGAACTATTCGGCCACGAAAAAGGTTCGTTCACCGGCGCGCACGCCGAGAAAAAAGGACTGTTCGAAATTGCCGACAAGGGGACGTTGTTTCTCGACGAAATCGGCGAGATCAACGTCAGCATGCAAGCCAAGCTGTTGCGCGTCTTGCAGGAAAAAGAAGTCACGCACGTTGGCGGCACACGCGCGATCAAGGTTGACGTGCGCGTACTCGCCGCTACCAACCGCGACCTCGAAGCGATGGTCAAAGACGGACGCTTTCGCGAAGACCTCTATTACCGCCTTAACGTGATTCCGATCACGGTGCCGCCGCTGCGTTCGCGCCGCGATGACATCAAGGTGTTGACCGAACACTTCCTGCGCAAGCACAGCGCCAACGCGGGACGCCCCATGAAATTAGGTGATGACGCGCGCCGCCTGATTCTTGAATACGCATGGCCCGGCAACGTGCGCCAGCTTGAATCCGCCATTGAACGCGCCTTGCTGCTCGCCGAAACCGACGAAATCACCGCCGAAGATTTGCCGCTTGAAATTCGCGCGACCATGCCCACCGAAGGCGCAGCCCGCTTCAAGCTCCCGCCCGAAGGCCTCTCGTTCGAAGAACTCGAACACTCACTGCTCATCCAAGCGATGGAACAAACCAACTGGAACATTACGCGCGCAGCCAAGCTGCTGGGGTTGTCGTTCAGGACGATGCAGTATCGGTTGGATAAGTTCGAGATTAAGCGTCCGAATCGGGTGAAAGGTGCGGCTGATGGGGAGTCGGAAGGGACGTCAGAGGGCACGACAGAATTGGGCTGAGCTAGTCTTAGACTGATATTCTTAGCACGCTAGTCAACGTTTTGTGAGTTGTTTTTTCTTCAAATTAGAGTGCACCCCAATATCACTGAGCCATAACCGGAAATGTACAACACAAAAGTCATATACTGGTGTTTGCGCGGACTCACAATAATCTGCGCGTCTCTGTACGAGACAAAACTGCGATAAGTGTAATGAATTGATAAATTAGCGCACCGTGCGATAAAGCCTTGAAGTGACTAAACAAAAGGAATAATCGCACGATGCAAGACATACGCTCGTTGGAGCAAACACTCACGGCACACTTACCGTGGCACAAGGTGC
>JANNUY010000386.1:0-2384 GCA_031414155.1 Acidobacteriota bacterium | reverse complement strand
GACCGCTGGCGTTGACGTACGCGGTTCAGCGCCCGGTACGCGTGAAACCGATTTGCTTGATCCGCAAAACCTCGTGCAACAAGTGCATGCGATCATGCTTGCGGGTGGTTCCGCCTTCGGACTCGACGCGGCCACGGGCGTCGTGCGCTGGCTCGAAGAACACGGCTTCGGCTATCCGACCAACTTTGCCAAAGTGCCTATTGTGCCCGCTGCGATTCTTTACGACCTCGGCGTCGGCGATGCGAAAATCCGCCCTGATGGGGCAATGGGTTTCAAAGCGTGCGAAGCCGCTTCAACGAAACCACCTGAAGAGGGCAATGTCGGCGCAGGCGCAGGCGCAGTCGTCGGCAAATTTTTCGGTATGAATCGCGCGATGAAAGGCGGCTTGGGAACGGCTTCAGTCAAAGTGACTGATGGCAAGTCGGGCAAGTCTGTCATCGTCGGAGCCATCGTTGCCGTCAATGCCGTGGGCGATGTCATTGACCCGGCGACAGGCAAGTTGATCGCAGGCGCGCGCACGGCGGACGGCAAAAAAATTATGGGTACGATGAATGCCATCCTGCGTGGCGAAGCCTTGCCCGCGCCATTGGGCGGGACGAATACGACCATTGGTGTCGTAGCGACAGATGCCAAACTCGACAAAGCCCAATGCCGCAAAATCGCGCAAATGGCGCACGATGGGTTGGCGCGTACGATCAATCCAAGCCATACGATGTATGACGGGGACACGTTGTTTGCGTTGGCGACGGGCAAGTCAGGGCAAGCGGGCAATGTGACGTTGATCGGCGCGTTGGCGGCAGAGGCGATGGCGCAGGCGGTGGTGCGGGCAATACAAGCGGCGAAAGCGATTGCGGGAATTCCGAGTACTAACGAAGTGAAGTCATAATGTCGTTGATCTCAGCTACGACTCGCTCAATTTCTTCGTCCGTATTGAAAAAGTGCGGCCCGATGCGGATGCCCGCTCCTGGACGATAATCAACCAACACATCGCGTGCGGCGAGGGCTTGCGTCACAGCTTCGGCGTTAGGTACGTCAAGAATGATTGAGCCTCCACGTTGCGTGGCATCGCGCGGAGAATTCACGCGCCAGCCGTTCGCGTCAGCCAATTCAACCAACCGCGAAGTCTGTCGCATCGAATTTGCGCGAATGCGTTCGACGCCAATCTCATTAATCAAATCGTACCCGCTCTCGGCTGCATACAACGCCGGAATGGGCGGCGTGCCATTCAAATAACGGTGCGCGTCTTCGGCGTAATCAATCGCACCGGGTGCAAACGCGAACGGATTGCGATGCGCCGACCAGCCGGTGGTTTTCGGTTCGAACTGCCGCATCAAATCAGGCCGCACGTAAAGGAAACCCGCGCCCGGTCCGCCGCACAGCCACTTGACTGAACCGCCCGTGGCGAAATCTACATTCAAATCTTTGACGCTGAAATTCACGGCCCCCGCCGATTGGTAAACGTCCAACACGACGTAAGCGCCGACGCGATGCGCTTTCTCAATGATGGCGGCGGCATCTTGTAGATACGCGCTTCTGAACAACACATGCGAGATCGGCACGAGCAGCGTCTCTTCGTCAATCGCGTCAATCATTCGTTGCGTATCAATTGTGATGCCGTCGTCGCTGGGCACTTCGACAATACGCGCGCCTGCGCCTTGGGCGTGCGCTTCATAGACATACATCACCGACGGAAAATTGAGCGATTCGTAAACAATCTTGTTGCGCTTTCCCACTAGGTCGAAGCACGAAACGATCATCGCCTGACACACCGAAACGTTCTGATGCATCACGACCGTGCCTGGATCAGCGCCGATGATGCGTCCGACTTTGTCGCCGATAGTGACAGGCATCTCCCACCAGCCCTCGCTCCACGCACGTACTCCGCGCGTCGCCCACGTCTCGGCGTAATCATGCATCCGCTCATAGGTGCGCGCAGGCATCGCACCCAACGAATGATTGATGAGATAGGTCGTCGTTTCGAGAATCGGGAATTGCGAGCGATAGGAAAGTAAGTCGTTCATAAAAGTACGCGCAAGGTGATGGGCAAACTCTCTGCGAGAAGGGATGCCTAAAATTTTCGCACTGCCTCAAACACCGAATAGCCCATCATCACAAAAATGATCGCCGTCACCAGCCACAGCGCCACCGTCACCCAACGCGCCGGAGCGATGTCGCTAGGCAAACGTTTGTGATGCAAATAAATCGTACCCACGCCGATCACCGGCAACATGGCGGCTTGGGCGATGCCGCCGACGGTGACCATCCACACGGGCGAGACTAAAAAAAAAAACAGCGACACTGGAATGATGGTCAGCACCACGATGAACCGGTTGCGATAGCGCACGCGCGCCGCGTAATCATTGCTCGCAAAGCCGCCCATCAAG
>JANNUY010000385.1:0-11972 GCA_031414155.1 Acidobacteriota bacterium | reverse complement strand
TGCTGTTTAACAATAATGGTAAAAGCAATTATTGTTCATCATCAGATATTGTTATTGAACGCTCTGACCAAAATGCATATCGCAACAATTGCCTAATCGTAGAGGGAAGTGCGCCGTTCGATTTATTGCTACATTCGGTTTCCAATTCTTTAGTTCTTGTGCCACCCTCCTCCACTTGTCAACACGTCACAAGCGGCGCAACTGAGGGATGAACTAATAATAACCTTCTTACAATTGGCGTCGTCCCAGCACGTTCCAAGGCAACTAGCACAATTCGCTGGACAAGAGTTCCCACCTCCAGAAACGTTAAGGCAGGTTGCAACTGAGTTATTAGCGCAAGTACCACAAGTTCCAGCCTGAGCAGCCAGAGGCGCACTCACTGACATAACCAGTGGCACAGCTAAAACCGCACCCAACCCGATGCGCCGCATCGCGCGACGCCGTGAAAAAGCGGGTACGTCTGCCGGACGCTTCACAGTTTCAATCAACAAGTTGTTTTGGCTCAACTGTTCGAGCGCAGCCCACACGGCGTTTTCTTCGAGCAAGGTTTTTTCCTGCACTTCGATTCGGCGGACGATTTCGTCAATAGAGCTTTTGCCGTCGCAATGTCGCCAGACCAGCCCGGCCATTTGGTTGAGGCAATGGGCTTGGTGAGTTTTGAGGTCATAAACCAAAACTTCGTCAGGCAATTCGCTGATGACGAGATCGGCGGTGCGGGCTTGCGGGTAAGAGTTATTCATATCGCTATCTTCCTTTTGTGTGTGTGTCCGTAGCCCGACCGTGAGAGAGGGCTACTCTGGTAATGCTTACTTTGCTGCCAACGGGCGCGCTGTCGAAGTAGCCCTCTCTCACGGTCGGGCTACGGACAATGGAGTTGAACTGCGGTTCGTTAGTGCGTTCACCGCTGTTCGTAAGGTTTGCTCAACTGGCAACGGCAATGTCAAAAGGTGAAAGCGGTCAAGCGAGAAAGCATAATCCTCACCACTTTCGTCTATCACGCGCAGGTAGCCAAGTGCGGCGGCATCAGCATCGGCAACTACCTGATAAAGTTTGCCGATTTCCAACGATGCCTGATAACCGTCATTATTAAGGCACAAGGCAAACGTAACACTTTGAGGTTTTGTCTTCGCCATTTGGTTTAGTCCAGCAAGGGAAGCTTCAGTTTGAATTCATGCTTTCCCAGCCCATGCGCTTCATACCAGTGAAGCTCTGCTAACCGAAGCATTCCATTCTTCAATCTTACTTGAGCTACGCCTTTCAATTTGCGCCAGCGGCCTTAGCCGTATGTTTTCCGCAAACGAGTCAGATCACGAATGCCTGAACCAATTGCGATTGTTTCAATTTCAGTAATTTCGCTGACGATTTCAAAGTCCATCGAACCAAATCCTTCGTCAGAAAATGTTACCTAGTGAACGCGTTCAACCTCGGTAAGGCTGACGGGCGCGCCATTATCTTTAATCATTATCTCTTCGGCAATCGCGGGTTCGCTTTCGATGCGGATGTTGAGATAACCCACGCGCAAACCGAGTTCGCGCAAGCGCGCCATACGACTTTCGGGAATTTGCGTACTCGACACTACGACCTCGCGGATCGCGTGGCGCGCGATGAGTTCAGCCAGTTCGTCAAGCGCGTAAATGCGCAAGCCACGCAACGATTGTCCCATCTTGTCGGGATTGTCATCCAGAAAACCGAACACGGCGTAAGGATAGCTCGTGTCATTCGCTAGCTCGCGCAAAAGCATCGCGCCGCGTGCGCCAGCGCCATAGATCAACACGGGCGCGGCATCAGGTCGCGCGGCCTTGCTGCCCAACAACAACGCCCGCAACAAGTGATAAGACCAACGGCTCGCGCTCACCAATACAAAAAGCAAAAGCGCGTGAATCACCAACAAAGCCATCGGTAAGACGCGCGCGTTATCATAAGCCGTCACGATAAACGCATTAGCCAGCGTACCCATCAACACGGCTTTGCCAATTTTCACCAGATCGTCCATTCCCGCGTAATGCCACAAACCGCCATAAACATCAGACAGCAAAAAGAATAGCATCTGAGCGCCCAACACCAGCGGCAACGTACCGATAAAGACTACCATTTGCGCCGAGGTCACCCCGCCATCTAACCGCAACAGCAACGCGCCATAAAAGGCGAGTAAAGTCAGCGTCACGTCGAGCAGGATTTCGAGCATACGGCGTTTGTAAGGAAAATGCGCCAAAGCCCGAATGATCGTCTTGTCTTCATTGATCGCATCATCAGTTGCACCGTCAGACGTGGCGGCGGCATAAACTCTTACGCGTCCCAAATGAATGCCTAATCCCAAAAAGAGCAGCAGCGTCACCGGCAAAAACCACAACAATATGTGCAGTCCCTGGCTGCGTGCGAGCAACGCCATCACACCCGCGCCCGCTGCCAAAGCGTAAAGCAATAAAACTGCTCGACGTTCAGACAAGCCCATTGCTACCAGCCGGTGTGAAGTATGGTCGCGTCCGCCTTGTGAAATCGGGCGCCCGGCGAATTTGCGCGCTACGGTAACTACGCAAGTGTCGAAGATGGGAATCAACAAGATTAACACGGGCGTGAACAACACTGCGCCCAGATGGCGGGTACGGTCATAATCACTCAGCAAGGCCATCGAGCTTAACGCAAAACCCAACAACAGCGATCCGCAATCGCCCATAAAGATCGTTGCGGGATGCCAGTTAAAAACCAAAAAGCCCAGCGTCGCCGCGCCTAACAACAAAGGCAACATCGCCATCATCGTCTGTCCGTTAAGCAACAACGTAGCGGTCAAAAATCCACAGGCAATCACCGTAACGCCGCCCGCCAGCCCGTCCATATTGTCGAGCAAATTGATGGCGTTCGTGATGCCAACCAGCCAAAGAATCGTGATGAATATGTTGAGCGGTTCGAAAGCCGTCCACGGCAAGCGGCGTCCGAAATATACGACGCATGCCGCCACAATGACTTGTATGACCAGCTTAACGTAAGGCTTCAGGTGAACGAAGTCATCTATCAATCCGGTCAAAAACAACAGCGTGCCACCCAGCAAAATCAGCTTGGCTCCCGGCAAACGCACCGCGAACACCAGGCAACCGAGCGCGAAGCTCGCGTAAATTGCTACGCCACCTAATAACGCCGTAGGCTGGCTATGCCAGCGGTCTTTGCGCGGAGCCGCGACAATGCCATAAGCGCACGCTGCGTTGCGTAAAGCCCATGTCAGACCCAGGCCCAAAAGAAAAGTCCCGAAAAACGGTGCGAACAAGTGCATAAGTGTGTGTGGGCTAAAGCTGCAAAATGGGATGCCTTGTTAAACAGGGGATGAGATGCTCAATCGTTCTATCGCGGGGATTTGTCGTAAAGATGCTCAATGTCGGCAAGCAATCTGGCACAGGAATATTTGTTGGTAACAAATGCTCGCCCTTGAGCGCCCATAATGTGCCTCAAGGTGGGTCTCTCAAGCAAGTGAAGAATTGCACAAGCAAAAGAAATAATGTCGCGGCTCGCTACCGTGCAACCATGTTCATGTTGGGCTATGCCCTCTAATTGCGTCGTTTCATCGCCTAGCAAATCAAGCACGCCGCCGACTTTGGTCGAAACTACCGGGCACCCCGCGTACATTGCTTCGATCAAGGTTAGCGGCGTGCCTTCGTTAAGCGAAGTCAAAGCGACAAGATCGCAATCAGAATAAAGCGCTGATACATCGTCGCGGAACCCGGTGAAAGTTACGTTTTCAGTAATGTTCAATTGCGCGGCTTGCGCCGACAACTGTTCGCGCAACTCGCCATCGCCGACCACAAAAAAATGAATGCGATGGTTTTGTTTGAGCAATAGGGCGGCTGATTCTAAAAACATCGCCTGATTTTTGACGGCACATAAACGACCGACGATGGCGACGACCCAGGTGTCGGCATCCAGACCAGATTCTTCTCGCAATGAACGCGCGGCTTTAGCTTCGCCAAAATCCAACCCCAATGGAATCACGCGAAACTGCTCGGCGCGGCCTACGCCAAACTGCTCGTTGATCTCGCGGCGCTGCTGTTGGCTGATGACGACGATGCAATCTGTGGCGAGCCGCGCCAACATTCGCTCGATCAATACGAATAGCTTCGTTTTCAATACGCCGTAATAGCTGTGAAAGATGTGTCCATGAAAAGTGTGAACAACGAAACACCGACGCGGACGCAACCATAAAGCCGATGGCGTCAGCCAGCGATAGAGGAATGCCGCGACGCGCCCAACGGCTCCGGCTTTGGCTTTGTGCGTATGCACGACATCTGGTTGCACACGCCGCATCAACGCGAACAATTTCAAAATCACCAACCCATCGCGCCAGCCTAACTCGCGTCCGAGTTCGTTGATGACAACCGGCTCAACCCCTGCTGCCCGTGCAAAATCAGACATATCGCCTTCGTGTTCGGTGACGACGCCTGTTACTAAAGTTGTTTCAAAGCGCGCGGCATCTAAACCCGCCGTCAGCCATGTCACATGTTTGGCAGGGCCGCCGATATTCATGCGATCAATGATGCGGATGACGCGCAACGGGCGAACGGTGGCGCAAGCTGCCGAGCTTGCGCCGTGGCATTGCGCTAATTCGGTATCAACGTTTCGCATCAGCAATGTGTGTTTCTTGGTCACTGGCTCTTTCGGTTTTCACCGCACGCTTGCTCAACACGCAAGCTCGGCAGCTTGTGCCACCAGTCACAACGAAAATTCTCTCCGCCATAACTCAAGCATCAACAGATTCCATAACTTAAAGGCGTGATCGGCGTGTCCGTTGACGTGTTGCGTAACCAATTGCTCAACCGCCTCGGCCTGCAAAAACTCGCGCGTCCGGCTATCTGAAGCCAGCAAGGCATCGCATAACAAGTCTTTCAATGAACCGCGAAACCACGCGCCGATAGGTACGCCAAAACCCATCTTGCGGCGATTGACATTCTCAGGCGGCAACAAATCGGCGAAGGCTTTCTTAATCAGGTATTTCGCATTGCGTCCGCGCAGCTTCAGCGCAACGGGCAAACGAGCGGCAAATTCCATGACTTCGTGATCTAAGAAAGGCGACCGCGCTTCGAGCGAATTCGCCATCGTGGCGATGTCAACTTTCACCAACAAGTCGTAAGGCAAATAACTTTGCACGTCCACCGCCATCGAGGCATCAACAGCATCAAGGGTTGAAGACTCTGCAAACATACTTTCCATCCACGCGGTCAGACGCGCTTGCGCCAGCAAACCTTTCAACTCGCCGTCATAAAGCTGCCGCTTGTCCTCTTCGTGAAAGTATCCGACCCAACGCCCATAACGTTCAGCCAGCGACTGCGCCGCCACAGATAAAAAACGTTTCGCCGAACGCAGCCGATTTTTCGGATCAATCGAATCAGGCAACAGCGCGCTCAACGTTTGCGCAGCGAAACGGCTGCCCGGCACGGCTTGCAAGCGTTCCGCCATGCGCCCCGCCCAATAGCGTTCATAACCCGCAAAGCTCTCATCCCCGCCATCGCCATTCAAAGCCACCGTAACGTGCTGCCGCGTCAGTTGCGCCACATAAAACGTAGGAACCGCCGACGAATCGGCATAGGGTTCGCCGTAATGCCGCACGAGTTTCGGCAAAATTTCGAGTGCGTTCGGCTCAACCATGAATTCGTGATGCTCAGTTCCCCACCGTTCGGCGATGCGCCGCGCGTGCGCGGTTTCATCAAAAGCCGCTTCAGGAAAACCAATCGAAAACGTTTTAACCGGACGATCTGAAAGTTGCGCCATCAGCCCTACGACCACACTCGAATCAATGCCACCCGACAAAAAAGCGCCCAACGGAACATCGCTGATCATTCGCAAGCGCACGGCTTCAGTCAGCTTCTCACGCAACGTTTCAATCGCTTCGGCTTCAGTCAGTTTTTGTTTGGGCTTGTAATCAAGTTGCCAATAACGTTCAACGCGCGTGACGTGTTCATCACCTTTCACCTGAACTGTCATCCAATGCGCAGGCGGCAATTTGTGAACATCTTTGAAACCCGTCAGCGGCGCTGGCACATAGCCCCACGAGAGATAAGCATCAATCGCACTGACATTCATCGCACGCGGCATTTCGTCATCGGCCAACAAGCCCTGCAACTCAGAAGCGAAGAGAAAACGCCTGCCCACTTGCGAATAAAACAACGGCTTCTTACCAACACGGTCACGCGCCAGCATCAAGCGCTGTCGTCGTTGATCCCATAATCCAAACGCAAACATCCCGCGCAACCGCTTTACGCAATCCGTCCCCCAGCGATCATACGCATGCAAGATAACTTCAGTGTCAGTGCGCGTAAGAAACCGATAACCCACCGCTTCAAGCTCGGCGCGCAATGCTTGAAAGTTATAAATCTCGCCGTTAAATGTAATCCACAAAGTGCCCTCAGCGTTCGCCATCGGCTGCCGCCCCGCTTCAGATAAATCAATGATCGCCAACCGCCGATGACCAAGCGTAGCAGTGCCATCCGACCAGACGCCTTCTGCATCAGGGCCGCGATGGCTTTGCGCCCTATTTATAAGTTGAACGATGAATTGTATTCGTTGCGCTTCGGCCACAGGCGCGAGCGCACCGGCAATGCCACACATTTAGAGAAATAAACAACCAGTGCGGGAAAACTGAGAGTCAATCACGATTGGCCTGCAAAGATTGTGTAACGGCTTCGACCACTTGCTGATTTGAGCTATGCACCCAGCCGCGTTTTTTCAAACTGAACCGCACCGCGTCGCGCAAGCCTTTGATCAACACGAATAGTCCTGCCAATCCAAACCAGAACCCTGCTTTCAGCGCGTGCGGATTTTCTGACCAATAAGTCAATGGCCCCATTTGCAATTTAATGCGCGAAAACAACGAACTTAATCCAAGTCGTCGCACATTCAACGTAGAAAAATCATCATACTCAGGCCGCAGCATAACGCTGTCTAACGGTTCCAGATTCACGATTTTAGGTGGGCTTTGGCAATCTACGATGACGTTGCTTCCGGGGTTCAGTTCTGCCTCAGCCACAACGTGCAACTCACTGCCATAAAGGTTGACGCGCTGTGCTTTTATCCCAGCCGCATGCGCCAGATTAATAAAGGCGCGCGAAACTTCGCCGCAATAACCTTCGCCTGAGCTGATCGTTTCCATCGCGGTCGCGCGTAAAAAAGGGCGGTTATACATCGGCGCATTTTCAAAGCGCACGGTCTGGCGTATGAAATCACGTAAAGCCGTGATTTGAGCTTCATGGGTCGTCGCACCGGCTTCACTGATTACCCGTTTCGCCACCGCCTGAAGGTAGCGGTTCTCGCACGATTGCAGATAAGCTTCATATAGTCCGAAAGGCATAAATAATAATGCCAGGTAAAGCAGCCCTGATCCTCTTAAATATCGCGCAATATGTTCTCGAATAAATAAAATACTCAATGCTTCATTCGTTTTTCAGGTTAGTAAAAAGTGTACGTTCAAACTTGGATAATGGATGGTTATAGGTTGGTCATTCATTACCAAACGTCGCCACCATCCAATCGTGAGGGATTCTAAGCGCCCGGCCTCGCTCCGAACTCAGGGGTAATCTTTGGCAGAGGTGTGGGATTTTGTGCTCGGGGTAAGGGTTGCAGCGAGGCCGCGGCAAGCCTGGGCGACCGCCACGTAAAACGGCTGGTTTTCTTTTCCTGCCTTGCCGTTTGCCACTGCTCCCACCCAATACTTATAAAAATAGCGAAATAAATAAATAGCTGTGTGCGCTGCCGATGCGCTGTGCCTACGTTAGTTTGTAAAAAGGCATAAATAATCGTGAGGCCGAAAGTAAAAGCGCACAGCGGCAACATCTCTAACAATCGCTTACGAATGGCAAACCAATAACCGCGCGCCAGCAACGGGGCCGCCGCCCACCAAACCACCATCTCAGGTAATGTGATAGCCTGGCTCAATTTTTGAATCATCCACGGAAAAGGCGCAAACAAAACATAAATAATGCCTAGCGGCAGATAAGCTAAAGCGGACGGAGCATCGGTAATATCAACGTCGCCGCCATAGCCTGAACCCGAAACTCCCGCGCTCCATTTCCGTCCGGCCTGTATGCGATTCAGATCAAGATTGGATTGCGCAATCTTGCCAGCCCCTAAATAAACAAAGATGAAGCAAAGCAGGAAACACAAAATAAAGCCTTGCAATGCACGCAGCGGCGTAACTTTCAGTGTCGAAAATAACAGCGCGCCCGCGACCGCCACAAAAGTTATATAAAAAACGTAGTGTCGCAACGTGAACAGGCAAAAAAGCGCTGTGAGTAAAAGAATAACATCTCGTAATTCCAGCTTCCGGCAAAGCTTTAATGCGCTATAGGTGCAGGTCGCCAGACAGAATGTAATCGGAGCTTCTTTTAAGCCCTGCGCCGTCCACATCAACATTGAAGGCGCTACTGCCACCAACGTTGAAGCCATTCGCGCTACGCGAACTTGCGGGTAAACCATCATGGTAATCTGGTAAACCAGCACACTCGTGTAAGCGCCCAGCGCACAATTAACCAATTGCGTGGCGAGCAGGCTGCGTCCGAAAACAGAGTAAATCGCGGCAACATAATAATACATGCCCCAGCCTGACCGATTAACGTTCGTGAACGCCAGCCAGCCGGTTTTTAGTTCGCCGGTCCAAACAAGATGGAGGTTATAACCGTAAATATCATAGGTGAGCGCATCAGGGGCCAGCGATTGCAACCCTTTCCAATAAATCAATAGTCCGACCAACCAGCGCAATCCTAACCCTAGCATAAAAATGCGAAGCAGAAATCGCTGATCATAAGTTGCCCGCGAGGTGGCATAGAAAAATATCCCTGCTGAAACGATACCGGCAATCAGCCCGGCCCCTGTATAAGGTACAGTCATCGCCAGGTTCGCCGCCCAGACGCCCACCGCGATAAACAAAACTATCAATAATATCGGCTTAATCTGTTCCAGCATTTCAAGAATTATTTGACTAACTGGCGACTGGCTAGTTCCGCCGTCGCGTGCATAACGTTATCTGACGCCGCTTGATTGCGCACCCAACCAATTAAATCGCTCAGGCCATTCTCAACCGCTACTTTGGGTTGATAACCCAGCAGCGTTTGCGCGCGGGTAATATCGGCTACGCAATGGCGTATGTCGCCTTCGCGATATTTGCCGACGATTTCAGGTTGAATTTTTAGTCCTAACTCATCGGCGAGAATTTCAGCGACGCGTTTAATCGGTAACGGCCTGCCCGTGCCCACATTCACCGGCAGATAATCAGCGCGATCGGTTTCGAGTGCCAGCAAATTGGCCTGCACAATATCACTCACATGAACGAAATCGCGTGTTTGTTCACCATCCTCAAAAATTACCGGTGCTTGCTGATTGAGCAACCGGGACGAAAAAATCGCACAAGCACCGGTATAAGGATTAGACAACGCTTGCCCCGGCCCATAGGCATTGAAATAACGCAATGCCACCGTCGGGATGTTATAAGCGCGCCCCACGACTAAACAAAGCTGTTCTTGATCTTGTTTGGTAATAGCATAAACCGACGTAGGAAATAATGGCTTCTCCTCGTTTGTGCCTGTTGGTTTTAATAAGCCGCCATCGCGTGGGGAAACCAACTCCCACTGCCGGGCTTCGAGTTGAGTTACTTCACGCAAGCGAGGGAAAACTAGCTCCCCTTCTGCCGATTGATAAGCGCCTTCACCATAAATTGACATAGAGGAAGCAACGATCAACTTACGAATACGCGGGATGCGTTCGACCAGCGCTTCCAGCAACACTGAAGTAGCAAACGTATTGCCTCCGACATAGCGATGCATCTCATACATTGACTGGCCCACACCCACCTCAGCGGCTTGGTGATAAACTACTTCGACGTTTTCCAGCACCGCATCCAGTAACTGGCGATCCCGCACATCACCGCGCACTAATTCGACGCCGTCAGGAATTTGCGGCGTCACGCCGTTATGTACTTGCTCAATCAACGCATCGAGTACGCGAACTTTTCGCCCTTGTTTGACTAACGCCTTTACCAAATGAGAGCCGATAAAACCTGCTCCGCCCGTAACTAAAATCATAATTGAATTTCTAACTTGAGAATAAAATAACTAAGCAGCCTTTTTAATCACCTGTTGATCTGTAACCTGCCGAATCACTTTAGCTAATTGGTTCGCACATTGTTGCATGGAATAACGTTGCTCGATGGTTTGCCTTCCGGCAGCCCCCAAGCGTTGGCGCAAGGTGACGTCATCAACTAACGCCGTCAAAAAGTCGAGCCATTCAGCTTCGGTTGCCGCGAGAAAGCCGTTTTTCCCGTGTTCGATAACCTCGCGGTTCGTGCCCACCGCCGCGCAAATCGTAGGAATTCCCATTGCCATATATTGCAACGCCTTGAGCGAACACTTCCCGCGTGCCCACGGATCATCCGGCATCGGCATGATACCCACATCGAAATGCCGCAACTCTTCCACTTCGGTTTCGGGTCGCCATTCGCGCCACACATGAGGCACATCGGGTAACACAGGCAACCGATTTGAAATAACTCGCACCTCTACCTCACGACGTTTGAGCAACTTAGCCAGCACCGGCGCAAACCATTCCAGATGCGTTTGCGAAGTCGAGCTACCTGTCCAGCCCAACACGACCTTACCGTTTTTTAAGTTACTTTCTTCTGTGGGTTGATATTGCCGGGTATCAATGCTGGTCGGGACGACGGTTACATGGCGGTTAAATTGTCGAGCGTAATCAGCCAGATATTCATTGCCAACTATGACATGCGAACTAAGACGGCAAATGCTTGCCGTCTTGCCCGGAAACTTTAGCCACCCGAAAGCCCGATTCGCCGTGGTCGTATCCAGAAAAAAGATGGCGTCATCGAAATCATAAATTACCGGACAACGAAATAACGTCATCACTCTTTCAAGAAAGGCCGGCCCGGCAAGGCAAACCGCCCGATGCAAAAACACAGCGTCATAGCGTTTGGCTTTCAGCACATCACCTGTGCGGCGGTAAAACGCCTTGAGCATCTGCGCCGCCTTCGACGCAAATTCACCAGGACGATGCAAAACCTGCATCAACTCACCATCGGCAAAGGGCAACAAGTCTATCTCAATTTGCTGTGCGCTGAGATAAGGCATCCATTGCTCGATGCGAAAACGCTGGCTTGGCGTGGTGTTCGGCGGATAAGGGATTAAACCTGCGACAGTAATTTTGCGCACCTGCTAAACCTCTATTGAATCTGGCTCGCCACAGCCTGAAAGTCTTTTAACTCAGCGCCTGCGTTTTGCAACTTGCGTGAACGAGCGCGCTGCCATTTTCGTAAAGGCAACTGCGCCATATAGCTCGCCTGTGCTGGGTCGACCGAGAGTGATTTCAATGTCCATCGCAAAAAAGAAACGTATTGTCTTTGATTGAAATAACCTCCGGCTAACATGCGATAAAAAGTGCCATAAATCCTTTCTTTGTTATGCGCAATCTCAGATGGCAAATTAGGATCGGCAAATAGCCTCCCTAGAATAAGCAACCCTGGCTCAATATGAATATCTATATTACGGCTCCGATTTCCTTCGTGTACTCGGTACAAAGATAGCGGCTCTTCAATGCTAACTAAATTACAATGGTGCGCAACCTTTATAGCCATATCCCATTCTTCAAGTATTTCAAGCCTAGTATCAAAGTACCCCATTTCCTCGAATTTATGCCGGGCAATTATCAATGTAGACATATTATTCGGCATATTCTGAAACAGTAAGGTTTCTAATAGAGCATTCTTAGTTTCAAAGCATCGGTTAACGCTGATAGGAGCAAGAGTGTCATTAACAAAAACAGCGCCAGACTGGACTGCAAAAACGTCTTTTTTTCGTTCTAAAACGGCTAATTGTGCTGCCAATTTATGCCGCAGCCATAAGTCATCGGCATCCAACAATGCCACATATTTCCCCGCCGCTGCTTTAATCCCTGTATTGCGCGCCGCTGCCGCCCCGCCGTTCGTCTGAGCG
>JANNUY010000384.1:0-13695 GCA_031414155.1 Acidobacteriota bacterium | reverse complement strand
GTCTCGCAGAGAAAATAATCGAAGCACTCCTTCCGAATCACTCTCTGCGCAACTCTGCGAAAAACTCCGCGTAACTCTGCGGTTGAAACGAACTCAGATACGCGAACTATCAGATACCATCCACATCTCCCATTTCCCCGTGTCCCCCGTGGCTAATAACAGTTTACCAATTCGGACGCGAAGCCGGATCGCCTAAATCCACTACGCGCAAGTTGAGCGCGCCTGGTTGCCGGTAAGCAACGCGGAACTTGTTTTCGTTCGGCATTGTGAGCGGCAGCGGGTAAGGAGAAGTCCAGACGAGATAGCGTACGTTGAGCTTCTTCCAGTTTTCCCATGCGGTTGCGGGTTCATCAACAGCTACGGTTTTGTGGCCGGTATAAAGATGCACCAGCGCCGGATTTTGCGCCGCCAGCACGGCGTCTTTGGGCAAGTTCTCAGCGCAGTATTTGATGAGGGCTTCGTTTTCGGTAAAAGCGCGCTGCCATTTCGAGCCGAGGATGGGCGACGGGTCTTGCTTGCGATTGATGAATTCGTAATTGCCGTAAACGCTCGCCGCGACAAACAGCCAGATCAACGCCGTAGCGACAATCCATCGGCGTGATAAATTGTCTTCTCCGGTCAGCTTTTGATAGAGCGCGACCAGTTCCGCCGTACCCGCCAACAGATAGAAAATCAAAAACGGCGTAAGCGGCAACAGCAAGCGGAACTGTTCCCAACCCCACACCAACATCGTCAGCAACGCGAAAGGCAGCATCAGTTCGGCCAGTGTCGCGCGCTTGCGGCACAACGCGATGAAACCGAACAGTGCCAGCGCCGACAATGCATAAGACAGCGTGCGGCTTTCTGCGCCTACGCGCAGCGACTCGCCGGGTTCGAGCGGGCGAAACATCGAATAGAAAGCAAGTCCTCCCATGTCGTAACGAACGATTTCGGTCAGGTTGTTGAAGATGCGGTCAGGCAGGTCGGCAGCCGTAATCGTGCCAGACAGCGGTTGTCCTGCCGTTTTTTGAAATAGTTGCGTGCCGTAAGGCTGCACGATGTTGGCGCGCTGTTCGTCGCGTTGCGCCTGAGTGGGAGCATGTGCGCGGGCGTAAAGCATCCAGCAGCCCGCGAGCAACGCGACCGTTACGGCAAAGACGGCGGTCGTACGCGGTAACTTTTCTTTGAGCAGATAAAGCACACCACCAATCGCCAAGCCCAGCCCGGCTGGGCGCGTAAGCAACGCCAACGCCGTCAGCAAGCCACCTAACAACGCCCAGCGCCAGTGATTCGTTTTTTCTTTTTCGCTCACGCAGCGCTCGATCAAAATCACTGCGGCCAGTTGAATGAAGGTGAATACGCACTCAGACATCACCGCCGAGGTCGCCAGAAAAACCAGCGCCGGATAAATCGCTGTGTGCGCGGCGATGCCCAACGCCACCCAACGCGGCACTTGGCGATAACGATGAAAATAATAATAAGTCAGCACGCCCGCGCCGCCCATCGCCACAATTGAGAGCGATTTCAGCAGCCACAGATTGTTGGGGAAGTTCGGCGACAGGCGATAAAGCAGCGATAGCAAAAACGGAAAGACCGGCGGATAAAAAGGCATGATGCCGGGCGAAGGCGAGTTGATGAGCGAATAGCCTTGCCCGGTTGCCAGCGACTTGGCAAGCAAAACGTACCAAGCGTCGTCAACGATCAGGCCGACGACATGGTCAAGCCGCTGCTGATAAATCACAAAGAAGACAATTACTACCGCAGCGACTGCGCCGAGAAAAATCCACGGCCTGGCGTTGACTGGTTTTTCGATGCGCTGTGCGTCGTCGTTTTCAGCTTTTGGAATGGATGGTTTTGCCACGCCGGAATCGTCTCCTTACCGATGGTTCAGAGAGAATACGGAACAAACGGAAATAACGGAAATAACGGAAATAACGGAACACACGGAATCAGTGAAAACTTTAAGCAGCTTCCGTTTGTTCCGTTATTTCCGTTTGTTCCGTACCCTCTCTCTTATTTTGCCTCAGGGCGCATGTGCGGAAACAGCAGCACGTCGCGGATCGAAGGTTGATTGGTCAATAACATCACAATGCGGTCAATGCCTATGCCTTCGCCAGCCGTAGGCGGCATGCCGTAAGATAGCGCGCGAATGTAATCTTCATCCAGCACCATCGCTTCTTCGTCGCCGCCTGCGCGCTGACCCATTTGCTCTTCAAAGCGCAACCGCTGCTCGACCGGGTCGTTCAACTCACTGAAGCCGTTTGCACATTCCATCGCCGCGATGAACAACTCGAAGCGGTCAGTGAAACGCGAGTCGTGTTCGCTTTGTTTCGACAGCGGCGAAAGTTCGGTCGGGTATTCGATGATAAACGTAGGGTCAATCAGATGCGGTTCGGCTATATGTTCAAACAGCGCACCGAGCAATTGCCCGTCATTCAATTTCGGATCGAAGGTAATTGCCAAATCTGCGGAGGCTTTTTCCAGCACGGCGCGATCAAGCATGTTTTCAATCGCGGGCTGCGCGTCGGCTTTGTCTTCCGGCCAATATTTCAGCACGGCTTCGCGCATCGTGAGGCGTTGCCAGTTGTCGAAATTC
Source organism: Acidobacteriota bacterium (assembly GCA_031414155.1). Taxonomy (GTDB): domain Bacteria; phylum Acidobacteriota; class Blastocatellia; order RBC074; family RBC074; genus JACPYM01. The sequence continues at coordinate 11,120 of JANNUY010000384.1, read as the reverse complement.
ACCGGCAAGTCACGAAAGACGATTTGCCGCTTACCGCAAACTTTGTCTACCAACTCCGTCAGCAACGCTTCAGTCAAATCCATCAGGTCGGTGTAATCAGAATAAGCCTGATACCATTCGAGCATCGTGAATTCGGGATTGTGTTTATAAGACAGCCCTTCGTTGCGAAAGTTGCGGTTGATTTCATAAACGCGCTCAAAGCCGCCTACGACAAGGCGTTTCAGATAAAGCTCCGGCGCGATGCGTGCGTAAAGCGGAATGTCCAGCGCGTTGTGATGCGTGACGAAAGGCCGCGCCGCCGCGCCCGTTGCCAACGGAGCCAACATTGGGGTTTCGACTTCGACGTAACCGCGCTCATCGAAATAGTTACGAATGAAACGGATGATTTGCGCACGGCGCTCAAAGACTTCACGCGAAGTGAGTTCGCCTTCCGGGCGTTCGTGAACGGCGGCGCTGGCGATGAGGTCTACGTAACGCTGCCGATAACGCAACTCCTTGTCAGTCACTCCGTGATATTTATCCGGCATCGGCAACAGGGCTTTCGACAGATACGAAAGCGCCGTCACATGCAATGACAGTTCGCCGGTTTTGGTGATGAAAAGATAGCCCGTGACGCCTACCCAGTCGCCGAGATCGAGCTTTTGATAAAGTGCCCAGGCTTCGTCGCCGAGGTCGTTTTTGCGCAGGTAAACCTGCAACGATTGCAATCCGTCAGTCAGATGCGCGAACGCAGCCTTGCCCATCAAACGCATTGTCATAATGCGTCCGGCAATGCGAATCGTTCCTTCCGCTACGGCTTTAAGTTCAGCGTTAACGGCTTCGAGTTCCTCGCCTTCTTTCTTGCCTGCGCGGTCTTGGTATCCGATGACAAGCTCTGAGATTTTGTGTGTACGGTTAAAGCGATGCGGATAGCGCGGGTAGCCGAGTTCCACAATTTCTTCGAGGTGGCGGCGGCGTTGCTGAATCTGGTCGTTGTCCTGCTCGATCAAGTGCGAGGCTCCTTGTTTGTTCTGTTGATGAATTTTGATAAGAGCCGCGATTATAGAAAGCGAACCAAGTGTGTCAACGCGCGGAACTTATCGTCAGGCGCAACGTGCAAGCGCGGGGCGCGACGTTCGTTCAAGCCGCGCCTACATCCAACACCCACTTACCAAACTCGGAGGAAGGCCTTTATGCAAAGTCGTTTCTTGATGTTCATCGCTGTCGTCGTTATCGGATTAGCCGCGCTGACCGCAGGCGCAATCGCCCAACGCGGCAACAAATCTGATGCGCCCGAAGCCGCCGATCAGTGGGAATACCTGATTGTCAGCGGAGGCAACACGAATCTGTCGAGCGGCAGCATTATCCGTAAACAACCGGATGGTTCTTTTGCGCAGGAAGCCATCGCGTTGCAGGCCAATTTCGACAAGTTGGGTACGCGAGGCTGGGAATTGGTGTCAGTGTCCAGCGATTCAACCAGTCCCAGAGTGCCGGTGTATTACTTCAAGCGCCTGAAACATTGACGCAACGCTGACGCGCCAAAATTCTCAGAACCTTGTCTTGCAAAGCTGCGTATGAAGGCGCGTAACGGGCTGGAGCGGCAAAATACGTTAAATCGCTCGCCTTTCGTTACCATTAATTCAGGAGCAAAGCTATGTCAGATTTTGTAAGTAACGTCGTCGCGGTCATTTTGGGCATTCTTGCCGTCACCATCGGCCTCAAGATCATTTTCTTTGTGCTGGGTTTGTTCGGCCTTTTCATCGGCGTCGCCGCCCTGCTCATCAAGCTGGCGATTTTCGGCGGCCTGCTTTATCTGGGCTGGCTGTTCATCAGCAAGCTGTTGGGGCATCGCCGTCACGACACGCTGTAAAGATTTTTCACGTTGTAAGTTTAGATTCCTCCAAGTTGGAACTGCTTATCGAGTCGTTGCGCGTGACATAAAGCTCACGGCTTTCGTTCCGTTTATCGGGTACGCGCGGCGGCTCGCTTCTTTCTTCAGCCCGCAGCTTCAGCTACCTACCAGCATCTTCAATTCACCAAAACGATCAATCAAGTAATCGGCTCCGGCCTTGACGAGTTCGTCTTTGCCGCGAAAGCCATTCGTATAACCGCAGGTCTTAACGCCCGCGTTGCGTCCGGCGGTGATGTCTACCCAACTGTCGCCGATCATCAGGCAATCGCTGAGTGCGACTTCGCAACGCAATGCGGCTGTTTCCAGCATCAGCGGATCAGGCTTGCGCGTCGCCAAACTATCGCCGCCCAACACGACCTTGAAATGCGACGAGAGATTCAAGCCTTCGAGCAAGGGCAAAGTGAAGCCATACGGTTTATTGGTCACGACGGCTTTGGGCAGGTGCGCGAAATGTTCGAGCGTTTCGACGACTTCGGGATAGAGTGCCGTGTTGTCTAATAGGTGCGTGTGATATTGCCGCTGATAGATCACGAGTGCCGCATCAACGTCGGCTTCACTGACTGGCGCTTGGCGGATTTCGTTGAGCGCGCGTCCGAGCAAGAGACTTACGCCTTCGCCGATAAAGCCATGAATCATTTCACCTGACAGCGTCGCTTCGCCAAGTTCCTGCAAGGTGTAATTGACAGAGTTGGTGATGTCGGCGCGCGAATCTACGAGCGTGCCGTCGAGGTCGAAAAGCAGAGCTTTGAATTTCATGAGAACAAGGTGTGGCGTTTGGGGATCGGAGGTAAGCCGCATACTATAGCCGCACCGCTGATTTACCAACTTCTTCAACAAATAAAGCAGGAAACATGCATCCCGATTCGTCGCCCAAACACACCAATCATCTCATCAACGAAACCAGCCCTTACCTTTTGCAGCACGCGCACAACCCCGTGGATTGGTATCCGTGGGGTGAAGCAGCCTTTGCCAAAGCCAAGGCTGAAGATAAGCCGATTCACTTGAGCATAGGTTATTCAGCGTGCCACTGGTGCCACGTAATGGCCCATGAATGTTTTGAAAACGAAGCCATCGCTCAACTTCTTAACGATCATTTCGTTAGCATCAAAGTTGACCGCGAAGAGCGCCCTGATCTCGACACGATTTATATGAATGCCGTGCAGATGATGACGGGGCACGGCGGCTGGCCGATGACGGTTTTTCTGACGCCTGACGGCGTGCCGTTTTATGGCGGGACTTATTTTCCTCCGGCAGATCGTTATAACCTGCCGGGCTTCCCGCGCATATTGATTTCGCTGTCAGAGGCTTACCGCGAGAAACGCGACGACGTAGCCGAAAGCGCCCGCAGCCTGCTCACCGCTTTGAATCAAACCAACGGAGTCGCGCGCGACGAAAGCGGGTTCACCACAGCCGCGTTGGATATGGCCGTGCAAAAGCTGATGCGCAATTTCGATCCGGTACACGGTGGATTCGGACGCGCGCCGAAATTTCCGCCTTCGATGACGATGTCGTTTTTGCTGCGGCAATACGCGCGGACGAATGACAGCGGCTTGCTCGCGGCCATCGAACTCACGCTCGACAAGATGGCGTGCGGCGGAATGTATGACCAACTCGGTGGCGGCTTCCATCGCTATTCCGTAGACGAACGCTGGCTCGCGCCGCATTTCGAGAAAATGCTTTATGACAACGCGCTGCTCGTGCGGTTGTATCTTGATGCTTGGCTTGTAACGAACAAGCCTTTTTATCGCCAGACGGTCGAAGAGATTCTCGATTACGTGCGCCGCGAAATGACCGACGCCAACGGCGGTTTTTACTCTACGCAAGACGCTGACAGCGAAGGCGAAGAAGGCAAGTTTTTCGTTTGGACTCCGGCGGAAATCGCGGCGCTGTTGGGCGAAGAAGACGCGAAGTTGTTTTGTGCGTTTTTCGATGTGACCGAAGCGGGCAATTTCGAGGAACATAACATCCTCCACGTTGGTGAAGATTTCGAGACGGTTGCTGAACGCTTGCAAGTCGCGCCCGAACGGATGCAGCAGGCGCTTATGCGAGGCCGCGAGATTCTGTTTCACGAACGCGAAAAACGCACCAAGCCTTACCGCGACGAAAAGATGCTCACGGCTTGGAACGGCCTGATGCTGCGCAGCTTTGCCGAAGCCGCGCAGGTGTTAGGCCGTAGCGATTACCTTGAAGTCGCGCGTCGCAATGCCGAATTCGTTTTAGCCAACTTGCGCAAAGACGGACGCCTCTTGCGCACGCATCGTGACGGCGCGAGCAAGCTCAACGCTTATCTCGAAGATTACGCTTATCTGGCTGACGGCTTGCTGGCGTTGTATGAAGCTACGTTTGAGGTGCGTTGGTTTAACGAAGCTCGATTGTTGACCGACACGATGATTGCGCAATTTTGGGATGAGCGTGAAGGCGGGTTTTTCTTCACCAGCCACGATCACGAAACGCTCATCAGCCGCACGAAAGATTTTTATGACAACGCCACGCCGTCGGGAAATTCCGTCGCGGCGCATGTGTTGTTGCGCTTGAACTTGTTCACCGGCGAAGCGCGTTACCGCGAGTTGGCCGATACGATTTTTGCGCTGATGAAAAACATGATTGATCGTGCGCCGAGCGGTTTCGGACATTTGCTCTGTGCGTTGGATGCCGCGCTGGCTAGGTCGTATGAGATTGCGGTGGTCGGTCAGCCGGAAGATGAGACGACGGCGGAGTTGTTGGCGACGGTCTTTCAACGCTACTTGCCCAATAAGGTCGTAGCCTTTGCCGCGCCTGATGACGCCGCCGCTTTCGCCGCGATTCCCTTGCTGGCAGGACGCTCAACGCGCGCAGGCAAAGCGCAGGCTTATGTCTGTCAGCACTTCACTTGCGCGGCTCCGGTGATGGAGGCAAAAGCCCTGCAAACGCTCTTAAACGTCTGAAATGCGACACTGAGGTGTGTAAAATTGACAGTCTTCAGGGTCAACTATATGATCCCGCTTCGTTTTTTAGCGGAATAACAGCAGTCACTCCCCCTTGCATTCATTCCCGCGTAACCCTGCGGTTACGCTTCATTTATCTTTAAGGTGTGACTGAAACACAACGATTGACCATGCCAACATTAGGTCAGGAATTAAAGCGATTGCGCGAAGGTCGCGGCATTTCGCTCCATCAAATTTCGGATACGACGCACATTGGCGTACGCTTTCTGCAAGCCATCGAGGGTGACACCTACGGCATTTTGCCGGGCGGCATTTTCAACCGCGCCTTTGTCCGCAAGTTCGCTGCCAAAGTCGGCATGGACGAAGAAGAAGCGCTTTCTCTTTACGAAAAGCAGATCGAAGAGTCGGGTGGCGAAGAAGGCCCGCGCAATAATTATTTGCGCGCCGAAGAGTTCGAAGAAAAAAAAGCGAGCTTCAATTGGTTGGGTACGGTCATCTTGCTGGCCTTAATCGGCGCAGGGTTCTATGCGGCGACGACGTTTTTTAAGAACCGTAGCGCGACGCCTGATGTGAGCCAGTTGCCTTCGCCGACTATTGCTCCGACGGCAACGCCTGAAGCGGCGGCGAATCCGACGGTTTCACCGAGTCCGGGCGCGTCACCAGAAGCGTCGCCTGCTGCAAGTCCTGAGGCTTCGCCCGCGATGACGCCGCCGCCCGGTGGCATGCTCGTCAGGCTCGAAGCCGTCAGCGGCGAGTGTTGGGTGAGCGTTAAAGTGGATGGCCTGACGACGCGGCAACAGAGCGTCAAACCCGATACGCCGTTTGAAGTCACGGCGAATGAAAAACTTTATATTTACAGCATGGGCAATTACCCCGTGCTGAACATCAAGGTGAATGGCCGTACGGTCAACCCTGACAAGCTCGCGCCCGAACGTCGCGGCGTAGTCGTCAAAAATGTACTCATCACGAAAGACAATTACCAAACGATGCTCAATTAGCGCGCGCAATTACGCGGCGCATTACAAGCCGCTCGCGCGGCTCATCAAGTGCGCCTGTTCGCCTAAACCTAACTGACAATCTGGAACTCACACGCACCGCGCAGCCGAAAACCTGCGCGGTTTTTTGTATCTGAAAACCGATAACCGAACCAAGTATGCTGACTGAAAACCTGCTCGAAGCTCTAACCTTTGATGACGTGCTGCTGATGCCCGCTTATTCCGACGTGCTGCCAACCGAGGTCGAAACGGCAACGCGTGTGACGCGCAACATTCATATCAACATTCCCTTGTTGAGCGCCGCGATGGACACTGTCACCGAAGCGCCGATGGCGATTGCCATTGCGCAACAAGGCGGCATCGGCGTGATTCACAAAAACCTTTCGATTCAGCAACAACGCGACGAAGTGGATAAGGTCAAACGTTCTGAGTCCGGCATGATCGTTGACCCTGTGACCATCACGCCAGATCGAAAGATTCGTGACGCGGTCGCCGTGATGGAACGTTTCAGAATTTCCGGCGTACCCATCGTCCAGCCGGATGGCAAGCTCGTAGGCATCTTGACCAACCGCGACTTGCGCTTTGAGACGCGGCTTGATTTGCCTATCGGCGAAGCGATGACCAAAGAAAATCTCATCACGGTTCCTGTCGGCACGACGCTGCGCGAGGCTGAAGGCATACTGCAACGCCACCGCGTCGAAAAGCTGTTGGTGGTGGATGACAATTACCACCTCAAAGGACTCATCACGGTTAAAGATATTCAGAAAGCGATTCGTTATCCGCTCGCGGCCAAAGACGATCTCGGACGTTTGCGTTGCGGCGCGGCGCTCGGCGCGACAGGCGACTTTCTCGAACGCGCCGAAGAACTTGTCAAAGTTCGCGTAGACATCCTCGCTGTTGACACGGCCCACGGACACAGCAGCCGCGTCATCGAAGCCGTCAAAGCCGTCAAGCGCAAGTTCCCTGAAATTGAGTTGATCGCAGGTAACGTGGCTACGGCGGAAGGCACGAAGGCGTTGATTCAGGCAGGGGCGGACGCCGTCAAAGTTGGCATCGGCCCTGGTTCTATTTGTACGACGCGCGTCGTCAGCGGCGCAGGCGTACCGCAAATTACCGCGATTTCAGAAGCCGTCAAAGGCGCAGTCGGTTCCGGCGTGCCGATCATTTCAGACGGCGGCATCAAGTATTCCGGCGACATCACCAAAGCCATCGCGGCGGGCGCTGATTGCGTGATGATCGGTTCGCTGCTCGCGGGCACAGATGAATCGCCGGGCGAAATCATTTTGTATCAAGGCCGCAATTTCAAAGCCTATCGCGGCATGGGTTCTATCGGCGCGATGCGCGAAGGCAGTAAAGATCGTTATGGCCAGCACGATGTCGAAGCCGAAAGCAAACTCGTGCCCGAGGGCATCGAAGGCCGTGTGACTTATAAAGGTTCGCTCGGTGCGCTGGCCGGGCAACTCGTCGGCGGCTTGCGCGCGGGGATGGGTTACACCGGTTGCCGCAGCATCGCGGAACTGCAACAGCAAGCGCGCTTCATCAAGATTACGGCGGCAAGTTTGAAAGAGTCGCACGTTCACGATGTCATCATTACCAAAGAAGCGCCGAATTATCGGGTTGAATAGGGAGGTTCATTTGATGAAAAAACGATTGGCTTATGTCTTGCTGGGTTTGTGCGGCTTGTTGACGAGCGCCGCTTTCGCGCAAGCGGTGAAGCGCGATCATTTGACCGAAAAAGAAGTTGACCTCATCCGCGAATGGCAGGAGATAGACAAGCGTATAGAGATTTTTGTCAAAGCTGCTGACCGTCGTCTGCTGTTGCTGCAAAACCCCGAAGCCGTGCAAACCAAAAAAGAAGAAGAAAACTGGGGGCCGCTGCCTAAAGGCACCAAGCTCGAATTGCTCACTGATTACAAACGCCTGCTCGAAGAAGCCGAAGAAAAGCTCGAAGACGCTTTTGAACGCAACAGTAAAGACCCGAAAATCCCCAAAGCCCTCAACAAATTCAAAGAGGCCGCCACGCGCCACCTGGCTCCGTTGCGCGCGCTGGCCGACAAGCTGACCACCAAACCCGAACAGCGTGCGCTGGCCGAAGCCATCGAAGAGGCCGAAACCGCTACGAAAGGTTCGATGAATCAATAGCGGCCTGACGAATGGCCTGACGAATGATTTGATGGAGCGGCTTGACGGTTTGCGGACGGCTCCCTATACTCCGCGACTTCTTAAAGGACGGTAGTGCCGTCTGCTTAGGTAACCCAACAGATCATTTCGTTAAGATTCAAGGAGAGTTTAAGAGTTATGCCGAATCATAAGTCTGCTGAAAAGCGCGACCGCCAAAACGCGAAAAGCAAAGCGATCAACACTACGCACCGCACCAAACTGCGCGGCGCGCTCAAAAGGCTGCGCACCGCCGTCGCGGGTGGTCAAAAAGAAGAAGCCCAAGCCATGTTGCCGCAAATCGTTTCGGTGATTGATAAGTCTGTGCAAAAAGGCGTGCTGCACCGCAACGCCGCCGCGCGTCACAAATCGCGCCTGACCGGACACGTCAAAGAATTATTGGCGAAATAGTTTCGTTCGACAGAACAGACGCCCTTTCGATTTAAGCCTGATTCGTAGCTAAAGCGAGTCAGGCTTTTTTGCGTCCGGCTTTCGGTTCGCTGCGCCGGTCAGTAGCGCGCCCAACCCCTGCGCGTTATGATGCGCGCCTCAAATCAAGTTATCCCCGAAGAAGAAGGAACCCCTATGGCACAGCTTGCCGAAGAACGTCAGTTGCTCAAGGGCATCTATCAACGCCTGAAAGACGAACCGCTCGAACCCGGCAGCGAGCTTTATCAGCCTGTCTATGAAATGCCCGGCAGCGATGATCCGGTAAAAAGACTCAAAAAAGGCATAGCTTTCAGCGAAGTCGAGAGCGTGCAAATGTTTTCGGGCTTTCGCGGTTCGGGCAAAACCACTGAACTCAAACGGCTGAAAAAACAGTTGGAAGACGAAGGTTACTTCGTGATCTATGGCGATGCATTGAAATACCTCAACCCTGCCGAACCAGTCGAGATCACTGATTTGTTGATCGTGTTGGCGGGCGCATTCAGCGATGCGCTGACCGAAGGGCGCTCTGACATCCAAATCGAAAAAGAATCCTATTGGGTCAGGCTGAGAAATTACCTTACCGATACCAACATTGAGATCAGCGAAGTAAACCTCAAGACCGAAGCCGACAGTGTCGCCAAAGAGTTGATCGGTGGCATCAAGGCTGGTGTTGACGTGAAGCTCGCGTTACACACTTCGCCGTCGTTTCGGCAAAACCTGCAAAAGTTCATGGCGAACCGCATCAGCGAGTTGAAAGGCCAGGTAGACAAGTTTGTCGAAGACGGCGTGAAAGCGATTCGCCGAAGTCACGGCGGGCAAAAACAAATCGTGTTTATCTTCGACTCGCTCGAACAGTTGCGCGGCTCGCTGGCGAATGAAAAAGCAGTGATTGACAGTGTGATGCGGCTGTTTGCCAATTACAGCAGCTTGCTTGAGTTGCCCTATGTGCATTGCGTTTACACGGTGCCGCCCTGGTTGAAATTTGCGATGCCGGGCGCAACCAATACGGTCATGCTGCCTAGCCTGCGGCAATGGAATAACGACGACGCGCGCAGCCTTTATCCGACAGGTTGGGATGCCTTGCGCGACCTGCTCAAGCGCCGCGTAGGCGTGGCAAATTGCGACCATGTCTTTGGTTTGCCCGATGCGCAAGGCCATCACGCCGCCGCCGACCGTTTGATCGGATTGTGCGGCGGACACTTCCGCGACTTGTTGCTGTTGGTGCGCGAGTGCATTTTGCGCGCCGAAAACCTGCCGATTGACGCACGATATATCAACGCCGCCATCATCAACGCGCGCAGCCAACTGTTGCCGCTTTCTATCGAGAGCGTCCGCTGGTTGCATCGCATCGAACAAACGCGCACGCCTGCCTTGCCTGACGATTCGCCCGAAAGCGTCAGCCGGATGACGCGCTTTATTGACACGCATCTGGTGCTTTATCTGACCAACGGCGAAGAGTGGTATGACGTTCATCCGCTCATTCGTGACGAAATCGCCACGATGATCGCGCGGCATGGCCTGACCGATGAATCGGTTGCGCAATAGGCGTTTTCACCATGAGTTCAGAGTTACCCGCTACGTTATCGCCCCCGCCCGCCGCTGAAAGCCAGCCTTCGGCCAATTCCGTCGAATGGCAAAAACTGTTGACGCATTTTGAATGGAACGAAGGCTTCACTTTCGTCATCCTGCTCATCCCCGATGCCGAAGGCGCAACCGTGCGGCGGCAGGCGCTCGAACGCTTTCTGGGAAGTTCAGGCAAGCAAATCGAACTAATTACTTTCGCCACGCCGGATGAATTGAAACATCTGGCTGGACGGTTGCTTGAGTTATCCCTTCCGCCTGCGACCGGTGCGATTTGGGTCGAAGCCGTCGTCCCTGAATTCGCCGCTGATTATCAAGTATGGCGCGAAGCCTGGCGCGAAGCCGTTGCGCGCCTCAATCAGTTTCGCAATCCGCTGCGCGAACGTTTCAACGTGCCGCTCTTGTTCGTGGGCGCTCCGTGGTTGCAATCGGTCTTGCACGACGCCGCACCCGATCTGTGGTCGGTGCGCACCACGGTCGTACCCATCGAACCCGATGCCTCGCCGTGGCGCGATTACCTTGCCTCGTGGCCTGAACGCGCCAATGCCAGCAGCAAGTCTTGGGACGAAAACGCACCCGATGCTGAACTCGCGTTGCAAACCGCAGCGAGTTTGCGCGGCAAGCCCGGCAGCGAAATCAAGCTGGCTGAAATGCTCACGCGCGCGGGTGACGGGTTAATTTCACGCTCTGCCAACCAGCAGGCCGAAGCCGTCCTGCTCGAAGCCATCGCTTTACTAAAAAAATTCAAGCCTGATTCCACCGAGCTTGCCGAGGCGCTTTTTCAGCTTGGTCGCGCGCAAACTGACTTGGCTGATTACGACCGCGCGCAGCAAAATTTGATACAAGCCTTGCCGCTTTGGCGACAAGCGAACCATGTATTGGGCGAAGCCAAATGTATTCAAAGTCTAGGAGATATTGCGTTGTGGCGTTCGCAACAAGACGAGGCGCGGCGGTGGTATGAAGACGCCTTGCCGCTCTATCATCGCGTGGGCGCGATGTTGGGCGAAGCGAACAGTATTCATAGTCTGGGAGATGTTGCCTTGCTGTGTGCGCAATACGATGAGGCACGGCGATGGTATGAAGGATCCCTATTGCTCTATCGTCACTTGGGATCTGTGTTGGGCGAAGCCAATTGCGTCTGGC
>JANNUY010000383.1:0-5650 GCA_031414155.1 Acidobacteriota bacterium | reverse complement strand
TTTAACTCATTCATTTTTACTTCTTGTTACGGGGGGGCCCCCGCGCCACCATAATACGGCGGGGGGGGGGCCCGCGCGCGTACCCAAGGTTGCGAATTCACAGGCGCTACGACAAGATGCGCGCCTTCTTCACCAACCTCTCAAGCAGGCAAAATACAAGCAATCAAATATGAACAACGAACCCAACAAAGTTATTTTTTCGATGGTCGGCGTCAGCAAGTTTTATGACAAGAAAGCCGTCCTTAAAGATATTTATCTCGGATATTACTACGGCGCAAAAATCGGCGTGCTGGGGTTGAACGGCAGCGGCAAGTCTTCGCTGTTGCGCATTCTCGCGGGCATTGATCAAGACTTTCAGGGGCAAACCGTATTGTCACCGGGTTACACGATTGGCTATCTCGAACAGGAACCCAAGCTCGACGAGTCGAAAACCGTTCGCCAAATCGTCGAAGAAGGTGTGCAGGAAACCGTTGATTTGCTGAAAGAATACGACGAGATCAACGCGAAATTCGCCGAGCCGATGGAAGACGACGCGATGGATAAGTTGCTCGCGCGGCAAGGCGAAGTGCAAGACAAACTCGACGCTGCCAATGCGTGGGATTTAGACAGCCGCCTCGATATGGCGATGGATGCGTTGCGCTGTCCGCCGCCGGATGCGTTGATCAAGGTGTTGTCGGGCGGCGAACGTCGTCGCGTCGCCCTTTGCCGCCTGTTGCTCAAACAGCCTGACATTCTGTTGCTCGATGAACCCACCAACCACCTTGATGCTGAAACCGTAGGCTGGCTTGAACTGCACCTGCAAAAATATCCCGGCACGGTCATCGCGGTGACGCATGACCGGTACTTTTTAGATAACGTCGCCGGTTGGATTCTCGAACTTGATCGCGGTCAGGGCATTCCGTGGGAAGGGAATTACACCTCGTGGTTAGAACAGAAACATGAACGTTTGCGCCGCGAAGAGAAGTCTGAATCCGCCCGCCAGAAAACGCTTGAACGTGAACTCGAATGGGTGCGAATGGCGCCGAAAGCGCGGCACGCCAAGAGCAAAGCGCGTATCAAGGCTTATGAAGACTTGCTCTCACAGGAAGCCGAAAAGCGCGGCGAAGAGCTTGAGATCTATATTCCGCCCGGCCCGCGCCTCGGTGACAACGTGATCGAAGCGACCAATGTCAGCAAGTCTTATGACGGACGATTGCTGTTTGAGAATCTTGAATTTCGCCTGCCACCCGGCGGCATCGTAGGCATCATCGGCCCGAACGGCGCAGGTAAGACAACGCTGTTTCGTTTGATTACGGGGCAAGAGCAAGCCGATGGCGGAACGTTCAAAACCGGTGAGACGGTCAAGCTTGGTTACGTTGACCAATCGCGCGATTCGCTCAATGCCGACAAAAACGTTTGGGAGGAATTGTCAGACGGACTCGATCAAATTCAACTTGGTTCAAGGCTGGTGAATTCGCGGGCTTATGTCGCGCGGTTTAATTTCACGGGCGCTGACCAGCAAAAGAAAGTCGGCGTTTTGTCAGGCGGCGAACGCAATCGCGTGCATCTGGCGAAGATGCTCAAGTCGGGCGCGAACGTGTTGCTGCTCGACGAACCGACGAATGACATTGATGTGAACACGATGCGCGCGCTCGAAGAAGCCCTTGAGAATTTCGCGGGCTGCGCTGTCGTCATCAGCCATGACCGCTGGTTTTTAGATCGGCTGGCGACGCACATTCTCGCCTTTGAAGGGGACAGTCAGGTCGTGTGGTTCGAAGGCAATTACAGCGAATATGATGCTGACCGCAAGGCGCGTCTCGGCCACGACGCTGACCAGCCGCATCGCATCAAGTACCGCAATCTGACGCGGGCTTAAACGCCGCTTCAATTCAATTGCACTACCTCACGTCGAAAAAGTAGTGACGTGAGGTAGCTGCGCACGCCATTGAGCGTCACTACCTGGAGTCAAACCTACTTCTTGGCTTACTACAAGCGCACTGGTTCAAAGCGACCAATTACGAGCTATGGTAGTAGTTCGCCCGCCTCAATTACGATTCTGGTTATGAATCATCGTATTTCTTATCTTATCCAACTCGTTGGCTTGCTCTGTTCGATTGCGTTGTTGGCAACGGCGCAAGACGCAAAAGTGACAGGTGTCGTGAAAGACGCCAGCGGTTCGCCGGTTACAGGCGCAACGGTGAATTTGCTCAACGCGCGGCAATCAGGCGTGGCGACGGCGATGACCGACGCGCAGGGGCAATTTACCTTGAAGGGCGTTGCGGCAGGCACTTACGAAGTTTTGGTGACGGCGAAAGGGTTCGCAGCGCGGCGGGCGGCCATACAAATTCCGAATGATGAAAAAGAAGCTTTGCAGATTCGCCTCGGCGTAGCGCCGCTCACCGCTGAAGTCACTGTCACCGCCGATGTCGGAACGGTGCAGGAACTCGATAAGACGACGCAACAGGTCAACGTGATTGACGAAGACCAACTGCAACAGCGCGCGACTTCGGTGTTGGCGCAGGCCTTTCGCGAAGAGCCGGGCGTGCAATTGCAACGCACCAGCTCAACGATGAGCGGCATTTTCGTGCGCGGTTTCACGGGCGCGAAAGTCGCTGTGTTTGTTGATGGCGTAAGGTTCTCTACTTCAGCGGCGCGCGGCGGTGTGAATAGTTTTTTCAACCTCAACGACGCCAGCAGCCTGCGCGCTGCCGAAGTGCAACGTGGCCCGAACAGCGCGCAATTCGGCAGCGACAGTTTGGGCGGCAGCGTGCAATTAGTGACGCGCTCGCCGCTTTATACGAACTCAGGCAAGTATGAAACGCACGGTCAATTCGGCACGCACTATCACAGCGCCGATCACAGTTGGGGCAGCAATCAGCTCACGACCGTCGGCAATGACGAACTCGCCGTGTTGGTCAATCTCAGTGGACATCGCAGCAACACCTTGCGCAGCGGTGGCGGTTTCGACACGCATGCGGCGGTGACGCGCTTTCTCGGCATTAGTTCTGATGTGTTCGGCGAACGCTCGACTGACACGGCGTTCACGCAATACGGTGGCTTGTTCAAGCTAAATTTCAAACTCACGCCGCGCGACTTTCTTGCCGTGCATTACAGCCGCACGCAAATTGACGGCGGCAAACGTTTCGATCAAACGCTGGGCGGCGACGGCAATCTGTTGGCTGATTTGCGCAACTTCAAAAACGATTTCTTTTATGGGCGCTATGAGCGTGTGGGCGCGCTCTGGTTCGATTCGCTGGCGTTGTCTTATTCATTCAATGCCCAACGCGAAGAGCGCGTCAATCAGGGCGGACAGGGCAATCCGACGGGCGCAATCAGCTTTCAACCCGAACGCACCGAAGTCCACGGCTTTCAAACGCAGGCTCATCAGCAACGCGAACACAACGGCCTGACCGTGGGCGGCGATTTTTACTACGATCTGATTCGTTCGAAATCTTTCAACCTTAATCCCGTGACCAGCGTCGCCACGATTGCGCGCGGACGGGTGCCCGATCAACCGACGTATAAAAACTTCGGCCTGTATTTGCAGGACATTTATGACGTGTTGCCCGGCAGGCTGCGATTGATTGGCGCGTTGCGTTATAACAGCGTGAGTTATGTTTCGCGCTCTGAATATAGCCCTATCGTGGGCAACGCGCGCTTGTGGCCGGACGATGCGTTGACCGCGCAAGCCGTGACGCCGCGTTTCGGGGCAGTCGTCACGCTGGCCGAAGGGTTGAATGTTTCGACGCAAGTCAGTCGCGGCTTTCGCGCGCCGCATACGACTGATTTGGCGACGGTCGGTTTGACGGGCAATGGCTTTGAAGCAAATGCCGCCGACTTGCGCGGAATTGCGGCGGAAGTCGGTTCGAGCGCGAGCAGCACCGCTGTCAGCATCGGCAAGCCTGTCGCGCAACTTAAACCTGAAAGCTCGTGGAGCTATGAAGCGGGTGTTCACTTGCACCGCAGCCGTGTGGATATTGATTTCAATGGCTTCATCAATGAACTGCGCGACAATATCGCTGTGCAGACTTTGCTGTTGCCGCAAGGTTCAGTGGGCTTGCAACTCGGCGATCAGCGCGTCACTTCGCAACTGGCGAACGGCGCGGTGTTCTTAGCGGCTTCAGCGAATCCAGTTTTGATTCGCGCGAATTTTGACGACGCGCGCATCGTGGGCCTTGAGCAAAAGTTTGACGTACGTATTACCAATGCTTTGACCTTGAGCCAGAATTTCACTTGGTTGCGCGCGCGTGACAAACGCACCGACCTGCCGCCCAACATCGAAGGCGGTACGCCTGCGCCGCAAGGGAATTTGCGCTTTCGTTATCAACCTACTATGTCAGGGGCAAAGAGTCGCTGGTGGGTCGAACCGTATGTATTCGGCGCGCGCCGTCAATCGCGGCTTTCGACGCTTGACCTTGATGATCGTCGCACGGGCGCGACACGCACACGCGCGCAAATCGCCAACTTCTTTGCCCGCGGAGCCTTCGCGCGTGGCTTGATTTTGGCGGGGAACGACGGACGTTTCGGCACGGTAGATGACTTGCTGCGTGTGACGAATGAGACCGTCGCACAAGTGCAAAATCGTGTATTGGGTTCAGCCGCAAGCGCGCCGCTGTTTCGCTACATCCCCGGCTTTATGGTCGTGAGCGTACGCGGCGGCGTTCAACTCAGCGACCGCTCTGAATTGACGCTTAACCTCGAAAACCTGCTCGACAAAAATTATCGCGGCATCAGTTGGGGCATGGATGCGCCCGGTCGCGGCCTCGGCTTTCGTTATCAATATCGCTTTTAGAGAGCAACGGAAGCATGTAGTCGCGCCTTCAGGCGGAATGTATCAATAACCACTACAATACAACAGAATGCGGGTCTGCATGCTCTGCTTCTTGGCTTGCCATAGGCCATACGGTATATTGCCCGCCGTTTCATTTGACGTTGTTGTCATTGCTCCTGACAGCTTCGGCCACGCAAGGCGCATCGCCTAACGCTGCGCCAATCACCACGGAAAAAATTCGTTCGGACTTTTATCCAATTCTTGCGGGTAGCGTTTATTTCATAGGCACCGCGCCATGAAAAATTAACTTGAAACGTTGGGAGTGAGGCGCAACCTTTGAGGTGCGAGGCAGGTCAAAGCGGCAGGCATGCAGGATAAATCCGAAACTGAAAAAACATCATCGTCTCTGCCCTCAAGTGAGGTTGAGCGTTCCGGCAACGTTACGCCGAATCTCCACTCGCCCGAAGAGTTGGAACAAACCCGCGCGCAACTGGCCGAGGCGCAGCGGCGCAATAGCGCGCAAGCCGAAGAGTTGGCGAAATTGCGCCTCAAGCTGAGGTTCACTGAAGTGGATCGTGGGTTGGTGCGCAAAGATTTAGCTACGATTTATAACGCCCGCTATTGGCGTGTGTTGCAGCGTTACTGGGGTGTCAAGCGCGCCTGGGCGGGTTTGCTGAAAGGGTCTTTGCGCGGCGTTAAGGATTTAGCCAAATCGCTGTTGCCCTGGAGTGCGCAACAGTGGCTGGTACGCACTAAACGGCGCTACGGCAAAGGGACTGATACGCTGGCGGCGGCTTTAGGCCCAATGGTGCGGACGGATTGGGACGACGAACCTTTGCCGACGGCTCATTTCGATGTGGTGTGTTTTTCGATTGTCGAGTGGGATTCTCGCTTTCAGCG
>JANNUY010000382.1:0-1646 GCA_031414155.1 Acidobacteriota bacterium | reverse complement strand
AACACCGCCCGTGCGCGTATCGAAAAGGATTTCGAAGCGTTAGGTGATGACGCGCGCTTTCAAACGCTGATTGCCTGAATCCGTGACAATCGCCAACTATAGCGCAACCTCGCCAAGGTTGCGCTGCTACGGCTGTGATTTCACTATAACGCGCTCATTTCTCTGGAAAGGCAACCTGAATGCAATGCTGAATTCTCCCACGTGGGCAAAGGCCCTTGAACGATTTCCGCGCCTCGACTGCGGCTTTTACCCTACGCCGCTCGAAGAACTGCCGCGACTGCGTGCGGCGTTGGGTAAAGGTGCGCCGCGCCTGTTCATCAAGCGCGACGATTACACGGGCGCGGGTTTGGGCGGCAATAAAGTACGCAAGCTCGAATACGTCTTGGCGCAAGCCCAGGCTGACGGCGCTGAAATCGTCATCTCGATGGGCGGCGAAAAATCGAACCACGCGCGCGTCACGGCTGCGTTATGCGCGCGACTCGGCTTGCCCTGCGAATCGGTGATGAATCCGCCGAACGTGCGTTATGACGGACTCAAACCCGCCAACCTCATGGCCGATGAACTTTTCGGTGCGAAGATTCATCGCGTAGCCAACCGCGACGAACGCAACGATCTCAGCGCCGAACTCGCTGCGCGTTACATGCAAGCCGGTCGTCGCGTAGCCCTCATCCCACTTGGCGCATCCGTCCCGCTCGGCGCACTCGGCTTCGTGCGCGCTATCGGCGAAACCAAAGCGCAACTCGCCGCCGCCAATGTTCAAGTCACACACATCATTCACGCAAGTTCTTCGGGCGGCACGCAGGCGGGCATCGTGGCGGGCTGTCAGCTTTATGGTTTATCGGCGCAAGTCATCGGCGTGAGTCCCGACGACCCATCCGCCTCAATCGCCGCGCACGTAGCCGAAATCATTGACGGCATCGGCGTGTTGCTGGATTGCGCGCTCGACCGTCGCGTAACTGTCCGCGATGAATTCGTCGGCGCGGGTTATGGCATTCCGTCTGACGAATCAACCAAAGCCCTCGCACTGGTCGCGCACACCGAAGGCATTTTGCTCGATCCGGTTTATACGGCGAAGGCAATGGCAGGCTTGATCGCTATGATTGGTGACGGAGAACTCACAGCCGATGACACCGTGCTGTTTTGGCATACTGGCGGGCAGTTGGCGCTGTTTTATGCACCGCAGTGAAACAGCTTTTTAGCCACGAATTATCACGAAGGTTTTTATAGTGTAAGTTCACGGTTGACCACCTTCGTGTAAATTCGTGGCTTAACTTTTTTATGATTGAAATCATCGCGCACAATTACGGCGTAGCGCACGCCAACGAGATTCACAACGACGAAGGCGCGCGACAACACGGCTTTGCGGGCGCGCTCGTGCCGGGCGTAGCTGTTTACGGTTATTTGATGCGTCCCGCCGTCAACGCCTGGGGATTGGATTGGCTCACGCGCGGTGCGGCTTCGGTGCGCTTTCTGCATCCGGTTTATGATGGTGAACGCCTCACCGCGCATGCTGATGAAGCGATGAACTTGCAATTGCTCAACGCCGCACAACAGGTTTGCGCAATTGGTTCGGCGACCCTGCCGGCTGAGTTGCCGTGCGTGTCAGCGGAGGATTACGAATCAAGCGAGATGCGTATGCGTCCGCC
>JANNUY010000381.1:0-8621 GCA_031414155.1 Acidobacteriota bacterium | reverse complement strand
GTGAAACGAACCGTCATTTCGGAATTGGCCGCGATTTCGATCCGTCCGCCTTGACCAAGATTGACGGTCGCGCCGCCTTCGCCGGTTTTGATCGTGCTGTCAGAAAAAATCGTAGCGCCAGCAATCGCGGGCGTGCCGTTCAACAACACATTGCCGACGATGGCGAGTTCACCCGCTGCACGAGGCATGCTTTGCGCCAAAACTGAAGAAGTGAATAAGGTCGAAAAACTCACGACGGACATCATTAAGCCCAGCGAGATTCCTTTTTTCCAAGTGGATAATTTGCGAATCATTTTTGGATCCCTCCCGAAAAAACAGAGCGGAGTCTGTCAAAAGAGCGCCTGTGTCTGCGCGGCACCTGCTTCTAAATAAAGCGAAGTCATCAGCACAAGCATCGTAAAAGCTGCAAGAACCAAGTTGTCAGTTACTGCTCAACTACTATTGTAAATAGGCGCGAAAAACGTTGCGCCGAAGATTTCTGATAAAAAGTTTTTGTCAGACTTACAAAAGCGGAATGAGTAATACCCGAAACCGCGTCTTTTCGTCAACCTGAACGAGCTATTTTAACGCACCACCAGCTTTCCCTTGAGCATGTTCATCCCGCAGGCAAACGAAAACTCGCCGGTTTTCGTCGGCGTGAATTCAACCGTGACGGGTTGATGCAAAGGCAACTCCTTTTTGATCCCGTAATCGGCCAGCACAATCTCGGTGCCGCACGTCGCTTCCACTTCACGTACAAAAGTCACGCGCGCAGGGACGCCAGCGCGCAGCTTGAGGCTATCGGGTTGATAGCCTTTCTCAGTCAAAACGACGCGCGCCGTTTGTTCGTCAGGTTTTTGCGGCGGCGCTTCAGCCGTAGCGGCAGGCGCAGTCAATTGCGCAGGGTTGAGCTTTAGGCTTTCGGCGCGCAATAGAAAGCTGCCTTCGCTGACGACGCGCTCGCCCGCGCTGAGTCCGACGGACACCGGCACAAAGCCGTTGGTTTCGGTTCCCACTTGCACCGTGCGTTGCGCGAAAACTCCCGCTTGCCCGGTTTCGACAAAGACGACTTGCTTTGCGCCGATCATTTGCACGGCGGCGCGCGGAATGCTCGCGGCTGCCTGCGTGCCTGCTGTAGCTGCGCCGCCGAAATTGACATCCACGAACATGCCCAGCTTGAGCATCTCGTTCGGATTCCTGACTTCGATGCGCACTTGCGCCGTGCGCATTTGGGCTTCGATGCGCGGGTCAATGAAAGCTACGCGGCCCGTGAACGTGCGTTGCGGATAAGCAGGTGTCGTAATGACCGCCAACGTGCCTACGCGCACTGCGGCAAAGTCCTGCTCATAAAGCTGGGCGATCACCCAGACGGTTGACAGGTCGGCGAGGCGAAAGAGTTCCTTGCCGGGCATGACGACTTCGCCTGTGTTGACGCTGCGGTTGAGTACTTTGCCATATGCAGGCGCGGTGACGGTGATTTGCGCGCTCATCTGCGACGGAGCTTGCAATTCGTCAACTTGCTTGCCGGTCATGCCCAGGAACAGCATTCGCTGGCGCGCAGCAGAAAGTCTGGCCTGCTCGGTCTTATATTGCGAAGCCGTGTCTTCGTATTCCTCGCGGCTGATCGCGCCCATCTCTACGAGTTCGGTCGCACGGCGCAAATGGTTGTGGTGCTTTTCGATCTCGGCCTGCATTGCCATGTATGCAGACTGCGCCTCTGACAATTCCGTGCTGAAAATCGTCGCCAGCTTTTGCCCTGCTTGCACGCGATCGCCCACCACGGCGTTGACTTCGCGCACAATGCCGCCCGCAACTGGAAACACGGGCGTTTCTTTGTAAGCATTCGATTGCACAGTGCCGGTCGTGCGCAATGTACCGACGCCTTGATTGGAAGGCGGCGCGGCCAGCGCGGCTTCGATTTTCAACTGCGCGTTGGCTAGCTTGTCGGGCGGCAGCGTGATTACGAAATCGCCGGGACGTAGAGCCGTTGCGTTCGCCATTGCCGTCGGCGCGTCGTCGGGGAAGGCTGCGAAATCTGGCGTAGGCACGGGGCGTCCGGCTTGGCTCTGGCTGCGATTGCCGCGCGCCAGCCACCAACCTGCCGCGCTCACGAGCAACAAGACCAACGCGAGCAAACCGTATTTGCGCTGTTGCGGATTCATTGCTTTTCCTCTCCTGCCACCGTCGGCAAGGGTTGGGCAGTCACGCGCGCGAGTTCGCTCAACGCCAGAAACGATTCCTTCAGCGCGTCGGTATAACCCGTCTCAATCTCAATATAGCGCCGTTGCGCGGCCAGGTAATCAAGCGCCGTGCGATACCCGGCGGCATAAGTGCGTCGCACCAAATCAAGATTGCCTTGCGCGGGTGTGCGCACTTGATCGCGGTAAACGACCAGCGCAGCGCGTGCTTTTTCGAGCCGCACGAGCGCCGTCATAATTTCGTTGCGCGTTACCAACTCGGCGAATTCGCGGCGGTGACGCGCGGCTTCGAGCGCAGCCATTGCCGCCGCAATCAAGCCTTGATTTTGATTGCGTGTCGGCAACGTCCAACGCGCGCCAAAGGTCAGGTAATGAAAGACGCCGCTGACCGGCGCGAGTTGACCGGCGGCGTTGAAACCACGCACGTCATATCCCCAATTCATTCGCTGGTAATTAGCGAACACGCTGGCGTCTATGCGGCCCTCGCGCCGCGCTTGTTCGGCCTGTGCCGCCGCCAGACGTTCCGCTGTGCGCAATACGATCAAATCAGGCCGCGTCGCCAATGCATTGCGCAACAATTCCGCTGGCGGCGGCAGCGCAGCTTCATTGAGAAATTCGCCGCGCAGCGACAAGGCTTCTTCCGGCGGCATGCCGCACACCTGTTTCAGCGCGAACAGCGCGACTTCGGCTTGGCTTTCGTAATTGATGCGCAAGGCGGCGACGCGCTGGGCTTCGACCATGATTTCGCTGCTTTCGAGCGGCGCGCTTTTGCCAAGTTCTACGCGCGCTTGCACCAGCCGGTGCGAATCGCGCGTCAGGTCGAGCAGTTCTTCGGTGAATTTGAGCTGGCGCGCGGCGGCGATGGCTTCACCGTATTTCTGCCGCACTTCCGCCGCCAGTTTGCGCTCGAACTCAGCAACTTCGGCAACGCTCAATTCGACTTCACGTTGCGCGACCAGCGAGCGCGCCTGCCGTCTCCCGCCGAGTTCGAGCGGCCACACCAAGCCGATCATCTGGTTGTTGTCAGGCGTGTTCGCGGCTTGCGTCGCGCTGGTTTCGAGCATCGGGTTGGGCTTGAGCGCGGCTTGCTGCCAGCGCCCTGTCGCGGCGGCGATCATCTGGCGCGCGGCCAGCAATTCGCCATTGTTTTGCAAGGCGTAGCGCACCAATTCTTCCGCTGTCAGCCCGCGCACCGGATCAATCAAGCGATGGTAAGTTGAAACGAACGGCACTGAATTGACGACTTCTGCCGTCACCGCATCGCCCTGCGCCCAAACACAAGCCGTGAGCAACAGCCATGTGGCGCTCGCAATGAATCTAAAAAAATACTTCCTCATCCTAGTTCCTCCTTCGTTGCCGCTTGAGGCAGTTCGCGTTCGCGCAGCCAATAAAAAATCACCGGCGTGACAATCAGTACATGCAACAGCGACGAAACCATTCCGCCCAGCACCGGCGCGGCGAGGGGTTTCATCACTTCAGCGCCCGCGCTCGTACTCCACATAATCGGCAGCAAGCCCGCGACGACGGTTGAGACCGTCATCACTTTGGGGCGCAACCGCAGCAGCGCGCCTTCCATCACCGCCTGTTGCAAAGCCGCGCGCGTCAACTGTCCGCCGAGTTCCGCACGTTTGCGGGCGACGGCTTCTTCGAGATAAATCACCATCACCATCCCGGTTTGCACCGCCGTACCAAACAGCGCAATGAAACCCACCCAGACCGCCACCGAAAAATTGTAGCCGAGCGCCGAAATCAGATAGACACCGCCCGTCAGCGCGAAGGGCACGGCCAGCAACACATGCGCGGCTTCGAGCAGCGAGTGATAGGTGAAATAGAGCAACACGAAAATGACCAGCAACACGACCGGCAGCACGAGTTGCAAACGCGCGCGCGCGCGTTGCTGGTCTTGATATTGCCCGCTCCACTCGAAGTAATAACCAGATGGCAGCGCGACTTTCTCGTTCAAAATCTTTTTCGCTGCTTCGACAAAACCGATAACGTCGCGTCCGCGCACATTGAGCAGCACCGTGCCGCGCAGCAAGCCGTTTTCACTGGGAATCATCGAAGCGCCTTGCACAGTGCGAAGTTCAGCCAATTGCGCGAGCGGCAATTGCGCTCCGTTCGGCGCGGGCACGAGCAAGCGTCCCAACGCCGCCGCGTCAGTGCGAAAGGGTTGCGCATAACGCACGCGCGCCGGAAAGCGCCGGCGGCCTTCGATGGTGACGGTCAGGTTGGTTTCGCCGATGCCGGTGTCAATCACTTCCTGAATCGCCTGCACGTCTATGCCGTAACGCGCGGCGGCTTGCCGGTTGATTTTGATGTCGAGATAAGGCGTGCCTGTGAGCGGTTCGGGCGAGACGTTGGCGGCACCGGGCACGATGCGCAACGCGGCGGCAGCGGCCTGTGACAGGCGTTCGAGTTCGTTCAAATCGCTGCCAAAAATTTTGACGCCGAGTTGTGTGCGGATGCCGGTGGTCAGCATCTCTATGCGATTGATGATGGGCTGCGTCCAAATGTTTTGTACGCCGGGCATAACGAGCTTGGCATCCATCTCGGCTTGCAATTGGTCGCGCGTCATTCCAGCGCGCCATTCGTTGGGCGGCTTTAGATGCACGATAGTCTCATTCATGTTGAGTGGCGCGGGGTCGGTCGAAGTCTCGGCGCGTCCCGCTTTGCCTACGACCCAGGCGACTTCGGGAAAGGACTTGAGCGTGCGGTCTTGCATCTGCATTACGCGCAGCGCTTCGTCCGCCGAGATGGCCGGGTCGGTGATCGGCATGAACATTAAATCGCCTTCGTTGAGTTCGGGCATGAATTCGCTGCCGATGTGCGCCGCTTGATAAAGCGCGCCTGCGAACAATGCGACGGCCAGCAACAACGTGACGGCGCGTTGCCGCAAGGCGAAACGCAGCACGGGACGATAGAGCCGATGCAAGGCGCGCATCACCAGGTTAGCGTCTTCAGCGTGAAAGCGTCCGCCTAACAAGTAAGTGCAAAGCACGGGTACGAGCGTGACGGCGATGATCGTCGCGCCCGCCATCGCAAAGGTCTTGGTAAAAGCGAGCGGATGAAAGAGCTTGCCCTCGCGTCCGGTGAGCGCAAAGACCGGCACAAAGGCGAGGATGATGATCGTCATCGAAAAAAAGATCGGGCGTCCGACCAGTTGCGTAGCTTCGAGTACGGTCTGCCAAACGCGCTGGCGGTCGCGCGGATCAACGCCTTGCTTTTCCATCTGGCGAAAGGCGTTCTCGGTGACGACGATGCCCGCGTCCACCAACACACCAATCGCAAACGCAATCCCGGCCAGCGACATCAGGTTCGAGCTGATGCCCAGGTAGCGCATAAACAAAAACGAAACCAGCACCGCCATGGGCAACGGTATCGTCACAATCAAAATTGAGCGGAAGTGAAACAGGAAAATGACGTGCGCGAGCGTGACCAGCAGCAACTCTTCGATCAGCGCGCGCTTGAGCGTATCGGTCGCGCGCAAGATCAATTCGGTGCGGTCATAAAAAGGCACGATGCGCACGCCGCGCGGCAAGCCTGATTCGAGCGCCTTGAGCTTTTCCTTGACGCCGTTGATGACTGCGAGCGCGTTGACGCCGTAACGCGCAATGACCACACCGCCCACGGCCTCTTTGCCGTCGCGGTCGAGTACGCCTACGCGAAAGGCATTGCCCAGCTTGACTGCCGCGACGTTGCGCACGTAAAGCGGCGTGCCGTTTTGCGCGCTGATGACGATGTTCTCAATGTCGGCGGTGGATTCGATCAAGCCTACGCCGCGCACGACCGACCACTGTCCGCTCTGTTCGATGACGTTGCCGCCGACGTTGGAATTGCTGCGCCGCACGGCCTCGACCACCTGCGATAGTGCGATGCCGTAAGCGCGCAAGCGATTCGGGTCTACGTCAATCTGGTATTGCTGAACGTATCCGCCCACCGAAGCGACTTCGGCCACGCCCGGCACAGCGGTGAGTTGGTAGCGGATGAACCAATCCTGCAACGTGCGCAATTCGCGCAGGCTCTGGCTCTCGCTCTCAATGGTGTACCAGAAGATTTGGCCTACGCCGGAAGCATCGGGGCCGAGCGTCGGCGCGACGTTGGCAGGCAGTTGCGCCTTGACCAGATTCAAACGTTCGAGCACGCGCGTACGCGCCCAATAAAGCTCAACGGCGTCTTCAAAAATCACGTTGATCATCGAGAAGCCGAACGCCGATTGTCCGCGCACCGCGCGCACGCCGGGCATCCCTTGCAACGCGGTCGAAAGCGGATAGGTAACTTGATCTTCGACCTCTTGCGGCGAGCGCCCCGTCCAGTCGGTGAAGACGATGACTTGGTTGTCAGACAAATCGGGAATCGCATCAATCGGCGTATGCACCAACGCCCAATAGCCCCAGCCCGCCAGCAACACATAAGCCACCAACACGAGGAAGCGATTCTTCAGCGAAAATTCGATGAGACGATTAATCATCTTATCTTGCCTGTACGTTCATCGTCGCTTTGCCTGTGCCGTGTGCGCCTTGCCAGGCGATTTGGGCTTCCCACGTTCCGCGCATCTCGACGTTGACCTGTGCGCGGTATTGGCCCGGCGTCGCAGTCGTAGTGAGCGTAGCGCGGTCGTTCATCTCCGCCATCGAACCCATCGCGGCCATGTGAAAGTTAAGCGAAGCCGCGCCGACATCCACCGATTGGCCGGTGGCGTCGGTGAACGTCACCATCACTTCGTTGTCGCCTTTTTTGAGTTGGCCGCCTGCGCTTGCCAGCGTAACGGTCATGTCGCCGGACTTGGTTGACTTGATGGTTTGCTCGCTGCCGGTTGACTTGCCGCTGCCGTCGCAAGCAACGTTGAACAAAGCGATGGTAAACAGGAACAGGGTAAAAACTTTTTTCATAAGCTCCTCCAAACAGATGGCATTACGCCTTATTGCCAAAGGGCGCAAGCGCAGAAAAGTATTCCCGCAATGGAGACGCAACACGGAAGCAATTCAGCCCGTGGCGGTTAATTTATCGGAAAAAAGGCGCACTACGGCGCTTAAAGCAGGAAAGAACAACAATCGAGATAGCGGCTGGAGGAACCGTGCAGATAGCGCGTCGGTGCGCTCGGAAAATTCGTGAGTGATGGAATCGAAGTGACGAAGGAAATGGCTTGGGAAGCAGGCAACAAACCCGACATAGGCGACGAGCCTGGGCCGGTAGTTAAGACAGGCAACAGTTCTGCTGAGGGCGGGCATTCAAGTATGCAGCAGATCCCGGCAATGGTCGCGGCAGGGCCAGTCTGATGTGCGGTTTCGCAACATTCCATCTCGCAGCCGCCCGTGCCCGCCGAATAAGACGGCACAGCGACCAGCGTGTTGCCCGTCAGCAAAAGCAGCATTAGAAATGAAGTAAATCGTTTAACCATAATCCGATACGCCTTATAACGAAGCGCGTCTCACAGTGTCAAACTATTGGAGCAAAGCCTAAAGCTCTGCCTAAAGTTTCGTACGATACCACGCAATCGTCCGTGCCAAGCCCTCGGCAACCGCAACACGCGGTTCCCAATCAAGCAACTCTTTGGCGCGTGAGATGTCAGGCTTGCGCGTCTTCGGGTCGTCTTGCGGCAGTGGATGATAGGTGATCTCGCTTTTGCTTTCGGTCAATTTCAAGATCAGTTGCGCGAATTGCAGGATCGTCAGTTCAACCGGATTTCCAAGATTCACCGGCTGATGGTCTTTCACCTGCATCAAGCGATAGATGCCTTCGACCAGATCGCCGACATATTGAAAGCTGCGCGTTTGCTGGCCTTCGCCGAATACGCTCAACGCTTCGCCACGCAGCGCCTGATTGATAAACGTAGGCACGACGCGCCCGTCATCTACGCGATTGCGTTCTCCGTAGGTGTTGAAGATACGAATGATGCGCGTGTCTAAATCGTATTGCCGCTGATAGGACATCGTCGCGGATTCGGCAAAGCGTTTAGCTTCGTCATAAACGCTGCGCGGACCGTTCGGATTGACGTTGCCCCAATAGGCTTCAGGTTGCGGATGCACGAGCGGGTCGCCGTAAACTTCAGAAGTCGAAGCCAGCAGGTATTTCGCCCCTTTCTCGCGCGCCAAATCCAGCGAGTTAAACGTGCCGTAAGCGCCGACCTTCAGCGTCTCGTGCGGCAGCTTCAAATAATCAATCGGACTCGCCGGACTGGCGAAATTCATTACCCAATCAACCGCGCCTTCGACGGTGAAAGGTTCGCAAATATCCTGACTGACGTAGTGAAAGTTCGGATTCGATTGGTGATGGGCAACATTGCGTAAGTCGCCGGTGATGAGGTTGTCTAGGGCAATGACCTGATGGCCTTCGCTCAAGAAGCGGTCGGTGAGATGGCTTCCTACGAAGCCTGCGCCGCCAGTTATCAAAATTCGCATTGGTTAAAAGTTCTTTCTCAAAATTTGTCGGAGTCGGCACTATACG
>JANNUY010000380.1:0-2335 GCA_031414155.1 Acidobacteriota bacterium | reverse complement strand
TGCGATGCTCTTTGCCGAAGCCTTGCGCAAAAACAAAGTCACGCACGAAACCCATTTTTACGAACACGGTCGCCACGGCGTAGGCCTCGCCCCAACCGATCCGATCTTGAGCCAGTGGCCGACGCAACTGGCGAACTGGTTGCGCGCACACGGCTTTCTCACGCCCGCCAAAGTCTCAGCCGCAACGCCGAAACCGCTGCGACTCACAAATGGTGAATTAGATGCGTTGCTTGAAGCGTTGCGCGCCCAACCGCCTGAGTTCATGGCGAATGCCATCGTTACGTTAGTTGAGCTTCGTTTGGTTGATGATCCGAAACGGGAGCGCAGCCTGTTGGAAGAAGTCTTTTATGCCGCTCGCCGTGCGCAACACCCTTACAGGCTCATTGATACAAATGGTTATGCAGATACACGAAGCGGTCATTTAAGCGACGCCTTTAAGTTGAATGGCGATACACTTGGCATTCAAAGCAAAGCACTTGCGGCTATGCTCAAAACGGATGCCCAGCGAGCGCGTGAATTGGTGGAAGAATTACCGCTAGTGGCAGTACCTACCAGCAAATGCACTGACGCGATGGTGGCTGACGTGTCAGGCTTTTATCGAGTCTTAGCAGAAGTAGCGGAAAAAGGATTTACGCAGGAACAAAAGCAGCGCGAAGAACATTTGGCGTTGATTGAGCGTCACTTGCGCGCCATTCAGTCACCGGTGCAGGTTTTCGCGACAGCGGAAATGCTGGCTCGTTTGCGTCTTCCAACTCCGCAACTAGAGCGTTTGCTAACAGGCTTTGCTGAGGCTTTGACGAAAGTGGTTGCCGATGATCGTGCGCTCGACAGTTATGGTTACAGCAGCGCGCGGCAAGGGCTTGCTAATCTGGCCCAAGCGGCGCGTGCCTGCACGCCCTGTGATAAGGCTTTGCTCATAGCTTGGCGAAAATTTTTAGTGGCACAGTTGTCGGGCGCGCGCTGCGCTGACACTGTGTTTGACCGCAACGAGCAGCCGCTTCCGTTGCACGGCCTTGCCAAAGATTTCAACAATCTGTTGAACCTCACTCAACTGGAAATTGCGCCCCTCACGCTCGAAGACACGAAACCGTTGAAAGTGCTTGAGCGCCGACAAGTTCATGAACACTGGAAAACTACACAAGGGCGTGGGGCATTGTTGGGGCTGAAAGAATTGCGTTTTGGTCCGATGGTGCAACAACTCGAAAATCAAAAGCAGGGTATTCAAAGTAAACCGTATTCACTCGAACAACGGCAATCATTGGAATGGAACCGTCGGTTGAATGATTTTCTGGCTGAGCTTGATCGCTGGAAGCCGGAACACGAGCCGACCGAAGCTGATTACTTCCATCAAAAGTGCATTACCTATATGGCGCTGGCGGAACTCATGCCGCCCGGTGTGATGCGCGAACGGCTCTTAGGGGAATACGTCGGCTTTCTCAAACTCAATCGGTTTCAGCGCGACAATCGTTTGGAATGGTTTCTACAGGTAAACAATGCTCTTAATCACACTGGTTCTGACAAGGCGACTTTGCTTGAGCAATTCAAAGCTTCGGGAGATTCGGTCTTGCAGTTGTTAGCGAAACTTGATCCGCTCTTCAGTGAAGCCAAACAACGTAATCTTTGAGGTAGTTTACGTGATAGAACACTCCTCGACTTACCCGACCAAAGGCAAAGTCGGGGGCTAAATGGCTAAGCTCCGACAAAGCATTTATTCACTCAGCATCAGCACTTCATTTTCCAACCATTCCGACAAAACTTCCTGTGCCTGTTTGGCTGCGGCTTTCGTTGCACCCGGACGCGCGATCAAATTGCGAATCGCAATCGGCTGCCGCGTTTCGTTCAATACCTGATAAGTCGCTTTGTCGAGTTCAGTGAGCGTAATGCCCGTCGCGCCGGGACTGAATAGCAGCCAGACTTTTTCAGGGCGCGCGACAGCAGGCAAGCCAGTCAGGCGCGGCGCGTCGTCGCACAAGGCCATCGCGGGCATCAGGCTCAACTCGAACAAATACTTTTCTACGTGTTGCACCGTAGCGATGACGTTGGCTTCAAACGCGGCTACGTCACAACCGGGCGCGAGGCTGACACGTGCGCGGTCGCTGATGGTTTGCGGCAAGGGGCCGCGCGCCGGGAACAGATCGACCTGGAAAATCAGCAGGTCGCAATCCTGTTCGGTTTCAAGGACATATTCGAGCGGGGTGTTGGAGACGAGGCCGCCATCCCACCAATACTGACCGTCAATTTCGACGGGGGGAAAGCCCGGGGGCAGGGCACCCGAGGCCATGATGTGTTCGGGGCGGAGGCGTTCGTCGTTACTGTCGAAATAGCGGAAATTGCC
>JANNUY010000379.1:0-3391 GCA_031414155.1 Acidobacteriota bacterium | reverse complement strand
CTTTCGCCCGATCAACGATTGCTCGCCACGGGTGGCAGCGACAAAGTCATCAAGTTGTGGGAACGCGCTTCGGGCAAGTTGCTGGCTACGTTTAGCGGACATTCAGACATCGTGCGCTCGCTGGCTTTCGCGCCTGATGGCAATACGTTGGCGTCGGGCAGTTCAGATAAAACGATTCGTTTTTGGTCGTTGGCGGCTTGTGCTGAAACGGGCAAGCTGGAAGCCCACGCCAACTGGGTGTGGTCAATCGCTTATTCGCCTGATGGCGCGCGACTCGCCAGCGCCAGCGAAGACAAAACGATCAAGGTGTGGGACGTGTCTTCACAACCGGCTTCACAACTCTTTGGGCGTCAACCTCTGATGACGCTCACGGCGCATACGGCGAGTGTTTATTCGGTGGAGTATTCGCCTAACGGCCAATGGCTGGCGAGTGGCGGCAATGACAATACGGCGCGCGTGTGGGATGCGGCGAGCGGCGCGGAATTGCAAAAACTCACGGAGCATCAGGCTTCAGTGATGCGCGTACACTTTGCGCCGAATAGCGATGCGCTGTTGTCAGCCGCTGGTGACAACACCCTGCGGCTGTGGAATCCGACCAACGGGCACTCGCTCGCCTTGCTCAAAGGCCACGCCGAACGCGTTTGGGATGCGATGTTTTTCCCCAGTTTGCAAAGCGGCAACTGGCAGATCGTCTCAGGCAGCCAGGATCAAACGGTTCAGCTTTGGCAAGTACCCAGTCAGGCCAGCGCGCATGCGACCGACAAGCTGAGTTTTTCCCGTTCAATTTATGGCGCGGCTTATAACCCCGCGAATGGGCAGTTGCTGTTGAGTTCGGGCAATGCCGTGATGTTTTGCGATGCGCAACGGCAACAGGTGATTGGCCAGATGGAAATTCACCAGTCAGAAATCAATCGGCTGGTCTTCTCGCCGACGGGTAATCGCTTCGCTTCGTCGAGCGATGACGGGACGATCAAACTGTGGGACGCCAATAGCAAACGCCTTTTGCAAACCTTTGCCGGACACCAAAGCCGCGTGCGTGAAATCAATTTCTCGCGCGACGGCAAACGCCTGTTGAGCGGCAGCAACGACCATACGGCGCGCCTTTGGGATTGCGAGAACGGCAACGAACTGGCGGTGCTGAAAGATCATACGCGCGGTGTACGTGGTGCGTTGTTCACGCCTGACGGACGTTGGTTACTCACGGGCAGCGATGACAAAACGATTCGCGTCTACGACGCCGCTACGCTGAAACCTTTCACGATGTTAACCGGCCACACCGACGGCATTTCGGCGCTCGCGCTTTCACCCGACGGACGCTGGCTGGTTTCAGGCAGCACCGACCGTACGGCCAAAATCTGGCGGGCGGATTCGTTCACATTGGCGGCTACGTTGCGCGGCCACACGGGCGAAATCACTTCGCTGGCGTTTTCGCCCGATGGCATGCGTCTCGCTACCGGCAGCCGCGACCGCACCATGAAACTTTGGGATGTAGGAACCTTTCAGGAATTACTGACTTCGCAAGCGCAAACCGAAGCCATCACCAACGTGGCGTTTGCTCCGAACGGCTTGCAACTGTTGCTGACGCTGCGCGATGGCAATGTGCATTTCTGGCATGCGGCTTCGAGGGATGAGGTGGCGCGATACAACGAGAGGCAACGCTAGTAGATGGCAGTAAGAGAAGCGTCAATGCCCTGCGTTGGGGAGCTATTTGATGCGAATTTGTACCGTGTTACTTGTTTGACCATCTACGGTTAGGGTGACATTGACGTCGCCGCGTCCCGCCAAGCTGGCGGGCAATCGTAAGTTGCATTGGTCAACGCCTACCAAATTGCCTTGCGTACCTGCGAACAGCACCTCTGCTGAAAGCCCGCCAATCGTAGCTGAAGTATTCGCCAAGGAAGTACGATTCCGAAACCCTGTGCCAAAGAGAATCAAGAAGACCTGTTCGTTAGCATTACTCAGATTAAGCGGAACTGGAACAGCGCGATTTACCGAAGCGTCAAATATTGCCACAGGCTCATAAACCTGCTCGCCATTGCTTTTCACCCGCAATGCCAAAGCGGCTGCCACATCTTTGCCGTTTGCATTAGCGGCGAACAGGCCAGGGTTGACGTTGGCTATTTCTAAAGGCCCTGTCGAATGAATGACGCCGTTCGTCACCACACTGACCGTGCCCCTGCCAGGCGAAAGCCCTGGCGGAACTTGAAAGTTGATTTGGTTGGGAGAGGTAAAAAAGAGCGGTGCGAGATATTCATTGCCGCTACTGTCTTTGAGGTTGACGCTAGCGCCAGCCAGTGTGAACGGTAGAGGGAGCGATGATGCGACTTGCGTAGCGTTGGAAAGGTTATTGCCAAAAAGAGCAGCAATTGATTCTGTCGGTAAAATTACACCAGCGTAACTAGCCGCAGAAATTGCTGCGACCTGCTCAGCACCAACAGTCGGTGTGATTTCGGCTGCTACTCTTAGCCCGAAACCCGTTACAACCAAATTCCTTGTGTAAAATTCGCGTGAAGAAGACCTGCCGATCTCAGCTTTAAATCTGTAGCGCCCCCCACGTAAGGCTTTTGCGTTGTCATTGCCATTACGACTCCAAACACTGCCATCGTTTGGTGCGCCAACATAGTTAAGGTGTTCGTTGTCTTGACACCATTCAGAGGCATTGCCGTGCATCTCATAAATTCCCCAGGCGTTTGCATAACCGAGCGAGCCTGCTGGCAGCAAAAAATCCGAAGCAAAAACCATATTGGCAAGTGATTGATCAAACTGATCGCCAAAAGAGTATTCGGTTTGTGTTCCAGCACGACAGGCATATTCCCACTCAGCTTCTGACGCAAGTCGGTACTTTTTGCCTGTGTAAGCCGTTAGGCGATCGCAGAACTCTACCGCTTCTATCCAAGCAAGCTCATCTGCCGGTGTCGTCCCTGAATAGTTTCCAGCGCCAAACTGAACTGGGCCAAGGTATTGCTGGCGGAGGTCTCGATTGATTCGCGGAAGAGTTGAGGCAACGATATTCCACTGCTGGCGGGTAATTTCGTATTGTCCGATGAAAAAAGACCTGACATTAACTTGATGCGCAGGTTTTTCTTCAGGGTTAGGGCTGCGATTGTTGCCCATCGAAAACATACCTTGAGGCGCTCGCACTAACTCAAGTGAAACTCCATTGATATTTTCTGTGTATTTTCCGAAAGGTGCCGAAACCGATTCACTTGATGATGATGCCACATCAACAGAGAGCAACGTGTTGATAGCAGTAGCTGTTGCGACTGAGCCAAAAAGATTGGTTTTGCATAAAACTAAAGTAATCACTGGCACCAAAAAGCAAACGCAGCATAAAGAGATAACTTTGGCAGGCATAAGGCGTCTCCGTTAAAAAGTATTGCCGCTAATCAAT
>JANNUY010000378.1:0-5687 GCA_031414155.1 Acidobacteriota bacterium | reverse complement strand
CACCACGGTTCACAAATGCTGAGACCTCGCTTGGCGCTTAGGGCGAATAGTGGGAGAAAGTCCGCGAGGCCATGCTGACTTTCTCCCGCTGGCGCATAGGGGATGCGCGCCTAGCAAAGTGGTAAACCCTATCACGCTGGGGGGCCTAACAAGCTGGGGGCCTAACAAGCTGGGGGAAAGATCGGAATCGTCAAACGCGGCGCGTTGTTCGTACCGGCGTTCGAGAGATTGAAAGTCAGCTTGTGCAAGTTATGTGCGCCGATGAATGCGTCATTCGCCGAATTGACCGCCGAATGATGATCGAAGACCACGCCGAGAATGCCGCCACTGGTCGAGAAATCATAGAAGCGCATCCAACCGGAGCGTCCGGCGGGAATCACCGTTTCGATGCGCGGCGTAGTGCGCGGAAAACTGTTGCTCAGTTCGCCCCCTAATTGGCAAGTCGGGCCGTTCAGGTTGAAGCTGTAGCTTTGTTCAGAGTCGTCATAGAGCAAACCGAATAGTGTGCCCACCGAGGACGCCGTGGCTGAAAGGTCGCCGCCGATGCGGTTGACGATCAGGTATTGCGACGATCCGGTGGCGCGGCTCGACAAGTTGTCTACGGCCAGGGTGCGCGGCAAAGGGTTGTATGAATTCGGTCGGCCCGAACCATCGAACCACAACGTCGCCGAACTTGCCGATCCGTCATATTCGTCAGGTTCGCTAAAGACAGCGGCGAAGGCTTCAGCAGTCATGCTGCCGAAATGCCCTGATGGCAGACACACATAAGCATCGCCGATGAGATAGTTGAAATTGATC
Organism: Acidobacteriota bacterium; assembly: GCA_031414155.1. GTDB lineage: Bacteria > Acidobacteriota > Blastocatellia > RBC074 > RBC074 > JACPYM01. The sequence goes on along the minus strand of JANNUY010000378.1, from coordinate 4,889 downwards.
GGCAGTCCGGTGGTTGCACTCACGGCCACGACAATGACAAAGCCCGTGATGCCGGGGTCAATGTCTGAAGCCAGATAAGCGATGGTTTGGTTGGGCGTCAGGCAGACAAACGCATCAGCGACTGAGCAGGAAGCGCCGTCCATGAAAAACAGGTGCGCCGTGACCGGCGTGGTGCGATTGGTATTCGTGATTGAAAGGCGCGTGTTCACTTTGCCCTGATTTGAGGCGTCTGACGAATAAGCGTTGTAAACCAGCAACGAACCGGCTTTTTGATCGCTCACCATTGAGGTCGCCGGATAAGTCTGACCCGTTTCGGCGGCGAATACATTTAAGGCCATGCCTAGCAACAGGCAGGCACACCAAGACATGCGTGTGAGTTTGTTTTGCATAAAGAAACCTCTCCTGTAACGCGCGAAGGTTCGCAACATGGTGCGACAGGAAGTTGATTAAAGATTCAGAACAACGGTAAGGGGAAAAGTGATGCTGAATGAGCGAGGAGATTCAGAAGCTTTCGCATCTTCGCAAAATTGGGCAATTTAGTTACCGCTTAGTTAAGGATGCTGTTTAGGAAAACAGCATTTGGGTTTGCATAGCAAGGTGCGAGGCTGAAAGAAACGTTACAGAAGTTAATGCTGAATGTTGAGTGCGAGTGCTGAGTGCTGAGTTTTTAGTCGGAAAAGAAAAATGCCGAATCGTGAAAAGTTGATTCACGATTCGGCATTTCTAAACTCAGGACTTAGCAGCACTCAAGCGATTTCTAAAACGATCTTGCCGAACTGCCCGGCTTCCATCATTCGTTGGTGCGCGGCTCCGGCTTCGGCAAGCGGGAAGACCTGATCTACGGCGGGCTTGAGTTGCTTGTCGTTGTATAGCTTGAGCATCGCGTCAAATTCGCGCGGGCTGCCCATTGTCGAACCGAAGACATTCAGTTGCTTGAAAAAGATGCGGCGCAAGTCAAGGTTCGGCGCGAGGCCGTTCGTCGCGCCAAAAAAAACAATCCGTCCGGCAGGCTTGGCGATTTTGACGGCGGTTTCGAGCGATTCGCCGCCCGCGCTGTCAATGACTACATCAGGGCCGCCGCCCGTCATTTCGATGAGGGCTTTGTCCCAACCGGATTCTTTGTAATTAGCTCCGCCGCTTGCGCCGAGGGCTTGGGCACTCACCAGTTTTTCGGCGCTGCCCGAAGTCACGAATACTTGCGCACCCGTTGCCAGCGCGAATTGCAACGCAAAGGTCGCCACGCCTCCGCCGATGCCTGTGACTAAGACTTTTTCACCGGCTTGCACTTTGGCGCGCGAGATCACGGCGCGATAAGCCGTCAAGCCCGCAAGCGGAATGGCGGCAGCTTCGTGCCACGATAAGTGCGCAGGTTTCGCGCAAATGTTCTCTGCCGGAATCTTAATGTATTCGGCATACGTTCCGTCATCGGGCAAGCCGAGAATGCGGTAGTTTTTGCCTTGTGCGGCATCGTTCTCGCCCCAATCCAAACTCGGATTGATGACGCACTCTTGGCCGACGAGCGATGTGTCAACGCCTTCGCCGACGGCTTCGACAACGCCTGCGCCGTCTGAGCCGAGAATGATCGGCAGCTTGATGCCCGCGTATTGGCCCACACGAATCCAGTGGTCGCGGTGATTGAGCGCAGCGGCTTTGAGTTTGACGACAGCTTCGCCTGCGCCAGGTGTGGGCGTGGCGACATCTTCATACAGCAGCTTTTCGGGGCCGCCGAGTTCACGTAAAACGATAGCTTTCATAATTGCTCCTGTTTATTCAGAGAAGTTAGCCACGAATTACACGAATTAATACATAGGCAATGATTGGTTCGTGAAAATTAGTGTTAATTCGTGGCGAAAATTCTGTTTTTGCGTAAGTACTATTCAGAGAGTTTCGCACGCAAGTCCGCCGGAATCGGACAGGGTTTGTTGTCTTTGGTAAAAACGATAGTGACGCTGCCTTCAAGCGCGAGTTGGTGACACCCTTCGTCGGCAAAGGCTTCATATAAATAGCGAATCGAAGTCGTGCCGAGTTTGGCTACGCTCGCTCGTAACCAAAACGGCGCATCAAGCGGCAACACTTGATGAAACGTAGCTTCGACGTGGCGACGCGGCATGCCCATACCGGTTTCAGGGCGATGCTCGTAACCAACGGAGCGCAGCAACTCGGCTTCGCCTTCTTGAAAGTAATCGAACATTCGCGCGTAATACAAAATGCCCGCCGCGTCAGCGTCAGCCCAGCGAATGCGTCGTTGTAAAGTGATTGAAGGCATATTCAGAGCTTTTCACTTAGTTCTGCGATGACTTCGTAAAAGAATTTCACGCCGTCGAGATAGGCTTGCTTGCCGATGCGTTCGTCGTTGCCGTGAACTCCGCCACCCAGTTGGCGCGGTGAACTGACGAAAGGCGAAAAGCCGTAACTGTGAATGCCTAAGTCCCGAAAGAAATGGCAATCGGTGAATCCGGCTTGCACAGGATAAGAGATGAGCGCGTCAGGGAAGTTGCGTTTCGTTACGTTGGCGACAGCTTTGACCAGCGCCGTGTCGGTCGGCGAAGCGTTCGCATCGAAAGCTAGAATCGGTTCGAGCTTGACCTTGTCGTCGTTGATGACGCCTTTCAGTTCGGCAATCCAGCGGTCGAGTTTTTCGCCGGGCACTACGCGCGTGTCAATGTCGGCGGTGGCGGCGGGCGGAATGATATTCACTTTGTTGCTGCCCGCGAGCATCGTGATCGAAATCGTATTGCGCAACAGTGCATTCGCCATCGGATCGCTTTCGATCAGCTTGAGAAAATCAGGGTCTTTGAGCGATTCGCGCAGGTTGTCGAATTTTGCGCGCATCGTTGCCGGGCGCAGCGGCGCGCTGGCTTTGAACATTTGTTCGACGGCAGGCGTCAACTGAATCGGCGGTCTGTAATCAAGCAGTTTGTTCAGCGCGCGAATCAGCCGATTGACCGATGAGTCGGAGCGCGGAATCGAAGCGTGGCCCGCCGCGCCGGTCGCCGTGAGGCGCAACCACGCGGGTGTTTTTTCTGAAGGGCCAACGCCGATGCTCATGACTTTGCCCGTCTCATCGGCGAAGTTGCCGCCGCCTTCGTTCACTAAAAATTCAGCTTTGCCTAACAACTCAGGATGGTTTTTGACGAACCAGCCCGCGCCTTGCAAGCCGCCCGCTTCTTCGTCGGCAGTCGAGAGAAAAATCACGTCGCGTTTCAACTTGGTTTTGGCTGCCCCTACTACTGAACGATGCAGTGTCAGCAGCGTGACGAATTGCGCCATGCCCAAACCTTTCATATCCATCGCGCCGCGCGCATAAATGAAGCCGTCTTTTTCGACGGGCTTGAAAGGTTCGGTCGTCCAATAAGCGCGGTCGTGCGGAACTACGTCGGAGTGGTTCAGTAGTATGACCGGACGCTGCGAGCCGTCGCCTTTGAGGCGTGCCCAGAAGGTGGCGCGTCCGGGGAAGGGTTCAAAAACTTTATGCTCGATGCCTTCGCGTTGGCAGATGGCGGCGAAAAATTTCGCCGCTGCGATTTCATTGCCGGGCGGATTGGTCGTGTCGAGCTTGAGGTAATCAAGCAACAGGGTGTGCGCTTCAGCTTGAATTGCGTCCCACTTGAGCGCGCCATTTTGGGCAAAAGCAGGCAGCGAAAAGAAGGCAAGCAGGGCGATGCTTAACGCAGCGCGGAGAAAATTTATGGTCATAGTGAAAAATGATGTGCGGTCTTGAAATGAAAAGCGTGGCGATGATAGTCATTGCGATAAAGCGTGGCAATTCGTGGCGCTCAGCGTGAACGCAAGGCTGCTATTTTGGCTTTGTATTCCTCCATCCGTTTTTTTGCCGCCGCTGCTTGCGCCGTGTGGACGAGGAGGGCTTCAGCGTCGGCGAGGCGTCCGTAACCGGACGACAGGTCTTGGTAATTCTCGACATTGTTTGGATCGCGCGCGGCCAGCCGCTCGTAAATTGCCAAGGCCTGTCGCATAGATGAAGCGGCGGCTGTCGGTTTTTTGCTGATTTGGTAGATGGAACACTGAATGTAATGAGCCGTTGCCAGATCGCGTTGGGCTTCAGCGTTTTGCGGTTCTGAAGCGGCGCGTTGCGCAAAAAAAACCATGGCGCGTTGGCAATCTGTCAGGGCTTGCTCAGTTTCGCCCACCTTGGCCAGCACTTCGGCCTGCATCTGATATTGATCTATCAAGTCGCGCTGCGCCAAATCGTTGGCGGGATCAGCGGCGGCAACGGCGGCGAATAACGCGGTAGCGCGCTGGTTGTGATCGCGCGCGCGGCCATAATCTTCAGGGTTTTTGGCATTGTTCCCCAGCGTCATGCCGAGGCGTTGTTCGAGAATCGCCATTGCGCGGCGGCGACGGGTGCGGTCATCGGGTTGTGCGGATAGCAGCGCTTCGTTCAAGCGCAAACCTTGCTGATAGATTTCGATGGCGCGATTTTGCACGTTGGCGGCATTGCCGCCGCGCGTGAGGCAATCGCCCAATGCGAGATAAGTTTGCGCCAGCATCGTTTGCGCGGCGAAATCAGCGGGTGGCGCGTTTTGCACGAGGGCGACGGCTCGTTCAAGCAAAGGCAGCGCCGTTTTGAATTGACCCGCGCGGGTTTGAATGTGGCCGAGGCTTTGCAGCGCCAGCCCCAAAACGAGTTTCGCTTTGGGGCTGGCTGGCTCGCGCACGGTTACCGCTTCTACTAATTGACGGGCTTGTTCATAGCTTTTTCCGGCTTCATCGGTTTGGCCGAGATTGGCGAGATAAGGTTTGCCTTGCACGTCGCCGATTTTGATCCAGGCTTGCGCGAGTTCGAGTTGCAACGAATCGTCTCCGTTGGCGTCTTGCGCTAATCGCGTCAGATAGCCTTTGGCATCGTTGACCATTTGCTGGCGCAAGGC
>JANNUY010000377.1:0-6109 GCA_031414155.1 Acidobacteriota bacterium | reverse complement strand
AACATCGTCGGCTTATGTTTCTGTCCTTATTTTTCTGTCAATAAAAGTCTTCAGGCTCACAGAAAAATGGTGGCAGGAAAATAAGCTGTTCCCCTGTATGAAAATTACTGCGGGCACAAAACTCGCGCATTACGAAATTCTCGCGCCGATTGGGCAGGGCGGGATGGGGCGCGTTTATCGTGCGCGCGATTCGCGGCTCGAACGCGAAGTCGCCATCAAATTGCTTGCTGCTCAGTTCACGCAGGATGAAAACCGCGTCAGCCGCTTTATCCGCGAAGCCAAAGCAGCTTCTGGCTTGAATCATCCCAACATCATCACGGTGCATGAAATCGGCGAGTCACAGGGCGATCCCTTAACGCATTACATCGTCACTGAACTCGTCGAAGGCCAGACGTTGCGTGCGTTGATTAAAGCCAAACAGCTCACGCCAGCGACAGTGCTTGACGTGACGATTCAAATCACTGGCGCGTTGATTGCCGCGCACAAAGCAAACATCGCCCATCGTGACATCAAACCTGAAAACGTAATGGTGCGGCAGGACGGCATCGTCAAAGTGCTGGATTTCGGTCTGGCGAAACTCAGCGAACGTGGCGTAACCGATTCCGAAGCGCCGACGCGCAAGCTCGAAACCGATCCGGGGACGGTGATGGGCACACCGCAATATATGTCGCCCGAACAGGCGCGTGGTTTGGCCGTAGACGCGCGCACCGATTTGTTCAGCCTCGGCATCGTGCTTTATGAAATGTTGGCAGGGCGTCCCCCGTTCGATGGCCCTACTTCGGCGGATGTGATCAGCGAGTTGCTGCATCGTGAACCGAAGACGCTATTCAATTATGTTCCTTCATTGCCCGCTGATTTTTTAGGCGTCGTGAGCAAGCTGTTGCGCAAAGACCGCACTGAACGTTACCAAACCGCCAAAGACTTGCTCGTAGATTTGAAAGTCATCAAGCGCGAACTCGACACGACCGCGCCGTTGTCAGGCGCAGTGGCATACGCCGCCGACCCGCCCGAGGCTTATGAAACATCCGTGATTCCTTCGAGTGGTTCCGGCGCAGTGCCGCTCGAAAACGTGCCGACCAAAACGCTCACGATTCAGCCTTCTGTTTCAAGCGCGGAATATCTGGTCACGCAATTTCGACAACATCGTCGTGCGGTGTTGTTCGGCTTGGGCGCTTCGGCATTGGCGGCGACGGGCAGCGTTTATTGGTATCGCCAGCGACATAGTGTGATTGATTCGCTCGCCGTGGTGCCGTTCGAGTTGAGCAGCAAAACGCCGGAAGCCGAACAGTTGCGCGATGCGATTGCCGACAGTTTGATTAATGATCTTTCGCAGCACAAATCTTTGAATATCAAACCGCGCAGCCTCGTCGAACAGTACGGCGACAAGCCCCTGCTTGACGTAGCCAAAGCCGTGGGGGCGCGCGCCATCTTGAGCGGAAGCATTACGCCGCAAGGCGAAACGCTGAACGTGAGCGTCGCGCTCATAGACGCCCTCGACAATCGCCACCTGTGGGGCGAGCGATATACGCGGCGCATCGAAGACCTCACGGCGCTTGAGCAGGACATCACGCGCGAAGTCACCAATCAGTTGCAACTCGCGTTGAGCGATGCCGACCGCAAAAAGTTCGAGGCTTATTCGCTCACGTCGCGCGGGCGCAACGAATGGAACAAGCGCACCGAACCCAGTTTGCAAGCGGCATTGCGGTTGTTTGAGCAAGCCATTCAAAACGATTCACGTTTCGCTCCGGCGTATGCGGGCTTGGCTGATTGTTACAACATGCTGGCGAATTACGCGGTGCTGCCGATCAACGAAGCCTTCACCAAAGCACGCGAAGCTGCGCAAAAGGCGTTGGATTTGGATGAGCGTTTGGCCGAAGCACACGCGGCGCGGGCTTTCACGGCGATGCAATGGGAATGGAATTGGGGTGCTGCCGAAGAGAGCTATCGGCGCGCGATTGATCTCAAGCCGAATTACGCCCCGGCGCATCAGTGGTATTCAAGCCTGCTCGCCATCACCGGTCGCATGGATGAGGCCTTGCGCACGGCGCGGCGTGCGCAAGAAATAGACCGCTTCTCATTGATTGTTAGCACCCAACTAGCGTGGATTCATTATCTAGCGCGACGTTATGACAATACCATTGCGCAAGCCAACGTCGCGCTCAAGATGGATAAAACCTTTTTCCCTGCCCATCGCTACCAGGCGCTGGCGTTTCAAGCGCAAGGCAAACACGCCGAAGCGGTTGCCGAACTTCAGCAAGCTGTTGCGTCTTCGCGTGGCAGCATCCTCGTCAAAGCCGAACTCGCACATACTTTAGCTCGCGCAGGGAAGCGCGACGAAGCCAAAGCCCTCTTGCAGGAACTCGAACAACTCGCGCGTCAACGTTCGATCACGGCGTATTATTTCGCGTTGATTCATCTCGGCCTCAACGACAAAGAGCGCGCGTTGCAAGCCCTGGATAAAGCCTTTGACGAAAAATCCGAACGGCTCGTGTGGCTTAAGGTTGACCCGCGCTTCGATGGCTTGCGTAATGAAGTGCGCTTCAGGGACTTGCTCGAACGGATCGGCCTCGCCTAAGTTCAACCTCGCTTCTCACAATTTTTTCGTTTCGTTGTATTGACACATTCGCTCGCTGCTCGTATCTTGCCTTCAAGTTGAAAACGAATGTCAGTTGCACTTAATTGAAATTCGTTGCTACGAAAACCAAAAAAGAACCAAAAGGAAATAGTAATGACCGGTCAAATGTTGAATTTGCTGGCGCTGTGCTGGCTGTTGGTATTGGCGATGTTTCTTGGAGCCGTATGGTTTGAGCGCGCGCATTCGTTGGAGCGCGACGAATAATAACGGCAGAGGCTCAATCGAAATCTATTCAAAAAAAGTAAAAGCCTCTGCGGCGGCAACCACAGAGGCTTGGTTTACACGACCTACCCGGTCAGTTCGGTCAAACTTGCGAGCGGTGTGTTATGCCAATCCTACCCGCCGCTCGCCCTTCGAGCAATCAGGAGAACGGCTTTATGCGAAGAATCAATTTTCTTATCGGCAGCGTGTTGCTGCTGTTGTCATTCACCACCCATGGCATCAGCAATGGACGGGCCGAAACCGGCGCGAGCGTATTACAAGGTGTGGTCAGTGACGCTTCAGGCGCGGTCATTAGCGGCGCGCGGTTAGTGTTGCGCGGCGCGAGTGACCGCGAAACTTTTTCCGACGCGGCAGGGAAGTTTGCCTTCGCCGCGTTGCGGGCGGGCGATTACACGTTGCTGGTCGAACGAACTGGTTTCACCACTGAGCAGCGCAAGTTGACGCTGACGGGCAGCACGCAAACTCTCACGATCACCCTGCAACCCGCGCCCGTCAGCGAAATAGTCAACATCACCAGCGATGACGGAGCGACCGAAAATTTCACCAAGCTGCCGGGCAATTTACACGAGACGCCACGTTCCCTCACGTTGCTGAATGCCGACCAAATGCGCGAACGCAATTTGCGCACGGTTCCCGAAACGCTCAATGCCATTCCGGGCATGTCAGTGAATAGTTATCGTTCGGGTGGGTATCATTTTTATGCGCGCGGCTATCGTATGGGGCCGGAAGACACGCGCGTTGACGGCGCTATCGGCGTCAATGTCGGGGGCGGATTCGGCGCTTCGCTCTTCGGCGTTGAGCAAGCCGTGGCTTTGCGCGGCCCGGCGGGCTTGCTTTACGGCTCGACCGGTTCGCCCGGCGGAATGATTAACCTCATCACGAAAAAGCCACAGGAATTGCGTTCGACGCACATTGACGTGCGCGGCGGTGGATATGCGGGCAACGGCGTGAGCTTGGCTGAACGGCCTTCGTTCAGTGTTGATCTCGATACGACGGGAGCTTTTGGTCAGGGTGCGCGCGTGATGTATCGCGCGCTGGCAACGCTCGAAAATCAAAACTATTTCACGGCGGGCGTGTTAGATCGCAATCGTTACCTGAGCGGTATGCTGACCTTTCGGCTCGATGCGTTGGGGCGTTACACGTTGACGCCGCAAGCGCAATACGCGCGCTTTCGTCGTCCGGCGGGCGGCGGCATTGTGGTTTCGCCTACGAGTTCGTTGACGACGAATGACGGAATCAGTGGGCCGATCAATACGAATGATCTTTCACCGCTCGACGTAAACCTCTCAGCCGGTAGCCGCGTAGACGAAACGGCGCAAGCCGGATTCGATTTTCGCGCAGCCTTCACGCCGCGTTGGAACGGCAACCTGACGTATCGGTTTATGCGCAACGATACTTTTATTGACCAGTTCCAGCCGCAGGTCGGTTCCGCTGCGCAACTCACTTTGTTGCGTAATCAAAATCAGGTGGAGCGCCTGCAAACCAAGAGCGACACGGCGCGGCATTATCAAAATATTGACGCGAACACTTCGTATGAATTGCGCGGCGCGACGTGGAAGAACCTGACGCAAGTCGGCGCATTTACGCGCGTCATCAGCACGCGCGGCACTACGATTCAGGGAGCAGCGCCCGTCGCCCATGCGCCGATCAACATTTACACCGGTCTGACCGCGTCGCCGCTGGTCAGCAACTATCCCGCGTTGATTTATGGACTGTTCAGCGACACGACGAACTGGAACGGCTACCTGCAAAATCGCACCGCGCTGTTCAGCGACCGCGTGATCGTGACCGTAGGCTTGGGTTACGGACAAAATCATCCCGACGGACGACCCGTACAAAAAGGCGATGTCACGCCGAATTTCGCGCTGGTCTTTAACGCGACGAAACAGCTCGCGCTTTATGGCAGTTACGCGACGAGTTTTAACCCGATTGATCCTACGCTTGAGAATGCAGCGGGCGTGCGCGGCGCGTTCAATCCGACCACGGGCAAGAACTATGAGTTCGGGGCGAAATACGATTTGTTGAGCCGCCGCGCATCGGCCACGTTGAGCTTTTTCAAAAACGAAGTCGGCAATGCGTTAGTGCAAACCGGCCTGACCGAAGTAAACCGCAACGGCAGCCGCTTTTATGTCGAAGCAGGTACGCGCCGCAGCCGAGGCGTCGAACTGTCGGGCGATTATCAGGTGCGGGCGAATTGGGTTGTTTCTGGCGCGGTGAGTTACACCGATGCGATTTATACGGGCAGCGGACCGGCGAGTGCGGCTGCAACGTTGGCGTTGCCGAATTCGCGCGCTGAGAAAACGCCGCGTTGGGCGTGGAATGCGACGACACGCTACGAACGTTCAGAAGGTCGCTTCGCCGGACTCGCAGGCAGCGTGAGCTTGCTGTGGCAGGACGAACGCCTGGGCAGCAACGGCGCGCGTACCTTTACCGCGCCTGACCCGCTGATGCTGCCTGCTTACGCGCGCGTAGACGCAGCGATCAGCTATCGCCTCAACCAGCATTGGGACTGGGCGCTCAATTTCGACAATCTGACGGATCGCAAAATCTTCGTGAATGCGACAGTGGGTTCGGCGATTGAAATCGCTACGCCGCGCGCGCTGACGTTGCGCGCCAGTTATCGTTTTTAGCGAAGGGGACGGATGAAACTCTTTCGAGAAATACTTTCCTGGACGCACTTGTTGTGCGGTGTCATCGGCGGCGTTATCACTCTGGTGATGTCGGTGACGGGCTTATTGCTGACGTATGAAAAGCAGATGACGGTGTGGGCTGATACGCGCGACTTGCGCGTATCAGCCGCCTACCGGAGCAGGTAATAGCGATCCGGCGCGGCAATTTCAGTTTGGTGTACGGCTAGTGTTTTAGCGCGCCGATATAAACGCTTGGCCGCTTCGTGGCGCAAGGTGGCAAGCGCCGTCGCTGAGAGCAAGCTGATGACAAACAATCCGCCTTGATTAGGGCGGATTGTTTGTCAGAGGGCGCTCAATTGTTCCTCGTATAGCTTCTTATTCGATGTCTGCCTCCCTGATACCCCGAGTGTTTCATTTTACTCGAATCGCCTCGTGCGAAATTTCCAAACCGGGAATTGCTGATTTTGCGTTCAGCATTAACTATGCGAATCAAGGGTAGAAACAGAGCAAATAGAAGGCAAGGGTCAGCTTACCGTAGCAATGAACCAGCAAACCATCGCTGGAACGAACCTTCGACGCACTCTGAATCTGTGTTTTCTCGTTCAGCCAATTGAAGAAGGAT
>JANNUY010000376.1:0-2140 GCA_031414155.1 Acidobacteriota bacterium | reverse complement strand
GCGCCAGCAACGCGACGCGCAGGTTGAATTGCGCTATCGCGAAGTCGAATTCCGCCCGCCTTCGAACCACCCTGGCAAACAGGCCCTCAAGCTTTGGGTCGGGCTGCTTTTCGAGTTCGATGAATTCCAGACGATAACGACTGGCGAGGCGTTCGGCTTCGGCGCGTTCGGCTTGTTGAGCCAGTTCATCCATTTGTGCTTTTGAGGCTGCCATTGCTAAAAAAGTCTCTCTGGTTGCTTGAGGCGCGGTGAGTGTGCCCGTCCTCTGATTGTATTTTCCGCTTACAGGATGCCTGCTTTATTGTCTGCGTTTATTGTCCACCAGCATTGACCATCTGCAACATCGGCATATAAATCGCCAAGAGGATCGTGATGACTACGCCCGCCATCAGGAACAGAATCACCGGTTCGATAAAGGTCGTGAGTTGTCCGAGCTTGACTTCGGTTTCGGCGTCATAAAAGCCTGCGACTTCATCAAGCATTTCGCGCAACGAACCAGAGCGTTCGCCGACGCCGATCATATCCACTGCCATCTGGGGCATCCAACCGGCTTCATCCAGGCTTTCAGTGAACGCCTTGCCTTCACGTATCTGCCTGAGCGCGGGTTCGGTCGAACGTCTGAGTTCGTGGTTCGTCACTGAAGATAGTGAAATCTGAAACGCTTCGACTAACGTGATGCCGCCCGCCAACAAAGTCGCCAGACTGCGCGTCATTTGCGCCGTTGTCAGTTGCCGCACGAGTTCACCGATGATGGGAATTTTGAGAATCCAGCGATCCATCGTGCGGCGTCCGCCTTCGGTGCGCCGCCACGACATCAGCAAAATGACCAAACCGATGACCGCAGGGATCAGCCAATAGATATTGGCTTGCATCGCGCTTGAGATGCCGACGACAAACACCGTAATCGCAGGCAGCTTATTGCCCATATTGTCGAAGATCGCCGTAAAGCGCGGAATCACGAACGTCGTCAACACCGTCACCAAAATCACCGCCGCCGACAACAGAATCAGCGGGTAAGTCAACGCGCCGCGAATCTTGCGCTGCAAAGCGACGATTGATTTTGTGTACTCGACATAACGCCGCAACACATCGTCTAAATTTCCTGAACGTTCGCCCGCCAGAATTGAAGCGGTATAAATGCGCGGAAAAGTGTCGCCCTGCGCGGCAAAGGCGTCTGACAAGGCCACGCCGTTCTTGATGCGCGACTCGACATCATGCAATACGTTTTTCAGTTTGGGATTCGGAGAATGCAGGCTCAACATTTGAATGGCTTGTAGCACCGGCAATCCGGCGTGCAATAAAGCCGCGAGTTGCTGATTAAAATGCAGGAAGTCATCCAGCTTGATCTTGACGGTCTTACTGCCGCCGGTTCCCAGGCGCATGCCCTTGGCAACATCAGAACCTTCGACCGCGAAAATGCGGAAGCCTTCTGAGATAAGGCGCTGGCGCAAATCCTGTTCGTTCAGCCCTTCAATCGTGCGCGTCACGATCTCGCCCGCAGGCGTACCTAGTTTGCAGACATATTCAGCCATCTCGCTTTTGTGAGCCTATCTGCTTCCCTTCTGAAGAGAAGCCGTTCGCATTCGATGAGTCGTGAAGTCCTGATTTTTGCTGTGAGAGGTGACGTTTTTATCGCATCACGTTGAGGCCGTGACTTGAACTGAATAAATGTGCCCGATACCTACACGTCACCCAAGTGCAAAAATCAACAACGCTTGCACGCACCATAACGCTACAAGTTTCATAAAATTTTGCGATTGCGAAAATTCGCAACCAGATTGCTATTGGGGATGCTTATCACACGGTAAGCCAGTTATTTCTATCAGCTTACGCGCGACCGCTTTAACGGCGATTGAGGGTAAAAGTTCCCGGTAAGCCAATGCTCAAAGCAACAAGCAAAATGCCAGAGGGAATGCAGGAGCCAGGGGATACAGGAGGAGAATGCGGAGTAACAGTATGCACAATGCTTGAAGGCCGCCTGCAAAATGGGGTGAGGGGTTGCGCCCTTCAAGCATTGTCTGGTGGCACCAAAACTGGTTCACAAGGCCGGCTTCCATCCCACCGCAGTATTCGGTGCGATTGGTGCCGGACGATGCGATTGCGACGCGGTTCAGCGTCGCGGCGGCCGCGAAGCCCGAGC